>CAMYNE010000074.1 GCA_947259675.1 uncultured Pirellulaceae bacterium | reverse complement strand
CTGCTCGGAATCGATGCTGATCCAATTCGAAGCAAGGAACACATTCTAATTTCGAACCTCCTCAGCACCGCCTGGGGGAAGGGTCAGGATCTCGATCTTGGCAAGTTGATCAGCCAGATTCAAAAGCCGCCTTTTGAGCGCGTCGGCATCATGCAAATCGACGAGTTCTTTCCGAAAAAAGATCGCACCGAACTCGCGATGACAATGAACAACTTGTTAGCCTCACCTTCATTTGCCAGTTGGATGTCAGGCGAGCCTCTCGACGTCAAGCGGATGTTGCACACTGACGAGGGCAAACCGTGCATTTCGATCATTTCGATTGCTCACCTTTCTGAAAAAGAACGAATGTTCTTTGTCACGATCCTGCTTAATGAAGTGCTGTCCTGGATGCGAACTCAACCGGGCACTTCAAGTCTTCGCGCTCTGCTTTACATGGATGAAGTGTTTGGATATTTTCCGCCGACGAAAAACCCGCCTTCCAAGCAGCCAATGTTGACTTTGCTAAAACAGGCTAGAGCATTCGGACTGGGCGTCGTCCTGGCGACTCAAAATCCTGTCGACCTTGACTACAAGGGACTTTCGAATACTGGAACCTGGTTTCTGGGACGATTGCAAACCGAACGAGACAAAATGCGAGTGCTGGAAGGCCTGGAAGGAGCATCGGCTCAGGCGGGAGCATCGTTTGACCGTCAAAAGATGGAGCAGATATGAAACACAAAAGCACGAAATTGATCCTAAGCAACTGATTCCGACCGATATTATACAGCGGTATGTCGAACCGGCCGAACGCGTTGGCGAAGGAAACAGGCTGCTGTATCGTCCGGCGCTATTCGGAAGCGGGCGTCTGCACTTCGTGCGTGCAACGTACAAGGTTGACAAGTGGGTCGAGCTGGACGTTCTGGCCCACGCTTCCGGAGATGAAATGCCCAACGAAATCTGGGAAGAAGCTGAATTACTCGAACACCCGCTTGATTTCATTAAACCTGCTCCGGACGATGGCGAATTCGCCGATGTCGGTTCCGGCTTTCAAAAGGCCAAAATCTATAAAACGTGGGAGCGAGCACTAAAGGAGTTTCTGTACCGAAAACAGTCGATGACGATTTGGAAGTGCGCTGACCTTAAACAGTATTCCGAACCCGGCGAAACGCTGGGTGATTTCAAGGTTCGTCTTGAATTGATGGTTTCTGAAAAGCGAGATGAGGAAACTGAAAAGCTTAGAAAAAAATACGCGAAGCGATTCTCTACCCTCCGCGACAAAATCCGTCGTGCAGAAAATCGTATTGAAAAAGAAGAAGCTCAGTACGATCAATCCAAATGGAATTCGCGAATGAGTTGGGGCTCGACATTAATCGGCGCCGTGCTTGGTCGACGCTCGACGCGCACGTTAACATCGATGCGAGCATCAAGTCGCTCGTCGAAAGAGAAAGACGACGTCCATCGTGCAAAGGAGAACATGAATGACTTGCAGGAAAAATTCGAGGATCTCGAACGCGATTTCAATGAAGCCACGGCTGAACTTGCCGAAAAGATTTCAGTTGAAAACCTGGAATTCGAAGCATTGAATCTCCCGCCTCGCAAAAGCGATATTTCAATTGAGCCGCTGTCGGTGTGCTGGTTACCATGGCGCGTGGATTCCGATGGAATTGCCGAAGCAATTTACTAGTCCCGCGACTAATAAATAACCTGTCACCAAAACCGTTGTAACCCCGGACACGAACACGTTGCGACAGAGTCCAGTCGTTTCTATTCTCTCCGGACTACTGGGGGAAGAAAATGGCCCCACTATTGAAGATGTCCTTCGATGGGTTCACGGAAAACGGCTGCGTTTGCGGTTGATTCGGTGGTAACTTGATCATTTCCGTCAAATGTGTTGATCGTTTTTCGTGGAAGATTAGTTATAGTCCGCCCCAGAAGCGCCGATTTGTCTCCTTTTTAGAGCGCTCTAATTTGATATCTACACCGGTGTTCCATATCATAAAGGGACCCCCGAGGTGAGAATCACCCGCTTTATCCTCCTCGCCCTACTAATTCATCCATGCGTCTCAACTCGTCGGCGCCACCTTTTTCGGAGAACAGAATGACACACAGGCCTAAAAGAGCTTTCACTTTAGTGGAGCTACTGGTGGTTATTGCCATCATCGGGATTCTCATCGGGATGCTTCTACCAGCAGTTCAAAGTGTTCGTGAGGCAGCCCGCCGCGCGTCCTGTATGAACAATGTTCGCCAGCTCTCTTTGGCGGCTTTGAATTATGAATCAGCTCTGCAAGAGCTTCCGATCGGAATTCAAATCGAACAAGTCGCGGGCGTAGATCCGGTGGTTACCGATAATTATGGACAATGGTCGTGGCAAACAGTCTTGCTCCCATACGTTGAATTGCAAAACCTGTATAACGTGCTTGATCCAAGGAATGGTCCTTCTTTGGCTGATCGACTTGCAGATTCCCTGGAAGGCGCGGAAGTTCTAGAAGCATGCCAAACCAATCTTCCTGTGTTCCGATGTCCATCGGACTCGGCGACTGGACTTAACACGTTTCGGGGACAAACCGACTATGCAGATCCTCCTTCCGTTTATTTGGAAGATGCAAACAACAATACCTCGAACGCAGCTGGCGATTATGACTTTGCGATAGCTAACTATGTTGCTGCAAACAACGTTCGCTTGTGTCATGCCTTGGCTGACTCAAACAACGTTCAGCCAACAGGCGCGTTCTGTGGCATCGACTCAATCGGCCTTCGCCGTTGTACTGATGGTCTTTCTAACACGATTTTCTACGGTGAACGGATCTGGGACTCCCTTTCAAAGCGTCCCGATCGCGGCGGCGTTGTTCCACGCCCACCAGGAGCCGCCATGACCATTGGCGTTCGTGGTATCGGCGATGAAACCAACTTTAGCAATGGTGGACTAGATGCCTTATTCTCCGGGTGGGGTTTCATCAACGTGAATGGAACCTCGGTAACTCAGGAACGCAAAAAACGCCAAGGTGTTTCAAGTCGTCACCCTGGTGGAGCGATATTCGGTCGTGGTGATGGATCGGTTGCGTTCATTTCCGAAAACATCGATTCGTTCTACAGCAATCCCGCCGTGGAAGATGATGTCCCAGCCGGCACCCGTTTTTACGGCACCTACGAAAGCCTATTGGAATTAAACGACGGTAACGTGATCACTGACGATTACTAGAGCGCGTTTGGTTTAAGTTTGGCGTCTTTTCGTCGGTTTCGCCCGGCAATCAGAGCGCCACGACCGCTATACGTCCGTGCGACACGCACTAAGTCGACGATTTCGTCGCGAGCATCAAAGCCGCCTGCGAGAGAGGGCGGTTTTTTTTTGGTTTGCTAAGCGAGGCGAGCAAACCTCGCTCTCGATTCTGGTTAGCTCATGACACTGGCAGCCGGTAGAAGTCAATCGCGTTGTGACCGAGGATTTTTGATCTCTCTTCAGCGGAAACGCCGCCAATACACTCGATCAACGCCTGAAAAACCTGTTGGTAAGAGGCCGCCAGTTCGCAAACGGGCCAGTCACTCCCGAACATGCAGCGATTCGCGCTAAACGCCTCCAGTGCGGTTTCCACGTATGGCTTTAAGTCACTGCTGGTCCAATTCGCCCAGTCGGCTTCGGTAACCATGCCCGACAATTTGCACCAAACGTTACGGCATTCAGCTGCCCTTAGGAAATCCTCTTTCCAGCCCTCCATCCTGGCCGCTTTGATCTCTGGTTTCGCCAAATGGTCGATAACAAAACGCAACTCCGGATACCGCTTTGCTAATGTCGCTGCGTGTTTGAGGTGTTTCACAAAAAACAGCAAGTCAAAAGGCACATCGTATTTTTCAAGTAATCTCAACCCACGACCAATATCCTCGCGTAAGATAAAGTCTGGATCCGGTTCGTCCTGAACGACGTGACGAACACCGACAAATTTCGGATGCCCGTTGAACTCATCGATTTGCGCCTCACATTCGTCACTCGCCAAATCAACCCAGCCAACGACCCCGGCGATCCAATCATGCTTTTCGGCCAACGAGAGAACCCATCGATTCTCCTCCACGTTGTGCTGAGTCTGCACGAACATCGTTTTGTCAACGCCCGCCTCTTTGATCTTGGCTTCCAGATCCTCTGGCAGAAACGAACGGCAAATTTTTTCAAGTCCTTTGTTGTCTTGCCACGAATAATCAAACCCGGACATCGACCGGTCCCAAAAGTGTTGATGAGAATCAACAATCAAGTTCATGACTCATCCAGTTTCAAAGAAGTTATTGAGGATCACTGTTTTCGGGAAGACATTCGACATAAAACCAATTGTGAATTGGCTTGAGAATGTTCTGCACTTCGCCAACAAGTGATATGTCAAGCGGCTGTTCCAGCCAATCGCACCATTGAGAAACCCGATTTGCGTTTGCCGATCCGGCGATACAGGTCGTTAAATCCGGATTGGCAACCGAGAATTGAAGCGCCAGTTGCGCGATATCAACACCAGCGGACGCACAGTGGTCGGCCGCTTTCTTGCAGATTTCTCTGACTTGCGGTGTCGCTTTGTGCCAGGCAGGTAGTGCAGCATTGGTGAGCAATCGTGCGCTAAATGGAGCCGCATTCATGACCCCAATATCTTTTGACTTCATCTCGTCAACGAGATCGGCGAGCATTGTGTTCTGCAGCGTGTAATGGTTGTACGACAAAATAACATCAAGTTTTGTCTGATCCGATATCTGTCTAAAAATCTTCATCGGATATCCCGAAATGCCGACGAAGCGAACTCTCCCTTCGGCTTGGATCTTTCGCAGCTCCGGAATGGTTTCCTCAACGATCTGGGCGAGGTCGACAAACTCAATATCATGGCAAAGGATGATGTCGAGATAATCAACTTTCATTCGGGTCAGGCTGATTTCCACACTCTCTCGAACACGTTTAGCTGAAAAATCAAAGTGAGTCGGTGTAAACCGGCCAAGTTTTGTACAGAGGTAATAGCTTTCTCGATCGATTCCATTGAGTGCAAACCCCAACAACGACTCGGAAAGTCCACGACCGTAGTACGGGGATGTATCGATCAGATTCATCCCCCGGTCGAGAGCGACCTGCACACTTTTGATGGCTTCGTTAATATCAATGTTGCGGAATTCGGCCCCGAGCGATGAAGCTCCAAAAGAAAGAGCCGAAACTTGCATTCCGGTTTTGCCAAGCGTGCGTTTTTCCATGACAGATTTTCAATTACGGCAATAAACTGATGTTGGATTCAAGGAACTCTTGTTCATATGGCAATTGGGCCAATCGCGACAACTATCGAAACCATTTTTTAAACGCGTTTATGGAGGCATGAGCCGCTTCTCTCTGTGTTGGTAGCGGGAAAACTTCCATCGCCACGTAACCGTCGTAGCCGATCTCCTTGAGAGCCCCGGCAATGGGTGCAAACCGGGTGTGACCAAATCCAGCTGGCCAACGATTCGAATCGACAAAATGAACATGTCCGATATGGTTGGCCGCAGCTCGAATGGCATCGGGCACGTCAACTTCTTCGATGTTCATATGAAAAAGATCGGCAAGCAACTTCACATTCGAATTTCCGATCGTGTCGAGGAGTTGGCCCGCTTCACCTAACGTGCTAATCAAATCTGTTTCGTAGCGATTAAGAGGTTCATACAGCAATGGTTGTTCCCATTTCCGAGCATATTCGCCCAGTTCATTGAGAGCATCGGACAGCCTTGCGATCGCTTCCTCACGCGATTGTTCGCCGGCACGCCCCTGCATCGAACCAATGATCGCCATACCGCCCAGGTCACCGACGGCAGCGACCAACGAACGTGCATATTCGATCGCTCTCCCTCTAATGCCCGCATCGGGGTCGGTAAAAGAAAGCTTGTCGGCGACCCACCCTCCACCGGTACCAGCGGTCGAAATCTCGATTGCATGCGTGATGCAAAGCTCTTTAATCTTGGCGTTGTCGATTGCTTCACGGCTTGGCGGAAATAATTCAAACGCGTCGTAGCCCATCTCCGCCGCTTGAGCGACGCCTTGTTCCAGGTCTGGCCCCAAAACAAATGGCATTTTGGGACTGGATGGAAAGAGTGAGAGCGTAATTGAAGATTTGATCATGAAGTTTCGAAGTTTCGCTTGAAAAAAATGGGGTGGGTAGCAATACGACAACTAAGTGATTTCAATCATCGCCTTCAGTACGCCATTCTTTGGATCGAGAAAAGTTGGAAAATCGTTCGACAACTGGTCCATCGTCGTGCGATGGGTAATCCAAGGATCCGTATTGACGGTTCCGTCTTCCATTAGTTTGATGATCTCGCCAAAATCAGCAGGGTGCGAATTACGAGACGAGAGGATTGTCATCTCCTTTCGATGCATTAATGGATGTGGAAAGCTAATCGTGCCGGAGGTAATGCCGACGTAAACCAGTCGGCCTGCATACGCAACGAATTCCAGTGCCCGTGACATACTTCTGTTATTACCTGTCGCGTCGATAACGACCTCGCAAAGGTTACCGGAGGTCATTTCTTTGATTCGTTCGAGTTCTGAGCCGTCGATTTCGACCATGACCGTGCCCGAGACCCTCATTTTTTCCCGACAGAATGCGAGTCGGTCTGCGTTCACGTCCAGCACCAGTGGTCGGCCTCCGCGAACTCTTGCAAACTCCAACGCAGACAGCCCAATCGGTCCGCTACCGATGATTAGAACATTCTCATCTGCCTGGACCCCAGCCCGTTCAACAGCGTGGTAGCCGATCGCCAACGTCTCGACAAGAGCCAGTTGATCAAAACCAAGTGAAACGCTTTTGTGGAGTTTATGGCTTGGCAAGTTAATTTGTTCGCACATGCCTCCATCCATGTGAACGCCAATCACACGGAGATCGTTGCAACAATTTGGTCGACCAATTCTGCTCGAATAGCTATCCGGATTGTTTAAGTAAGGTTCGACGCTGCAATGATCACCCGGTTGGACGTTCGTTACGCCAGGACCACACTCAAGAACTTCAACACCCAATTCATGACCGGGCGTTCGAGGAAATGCAAAAAAAGGAAACTTGCCCAGGTAGCATGACATATCCGTTCCGCAGATACCGACACGATGAACGGCAACTTTTACTTCCCCCTTCCCTGGAGCGTCGGGCAGGGGTGCATCGAACACACGAATTGTTTCAGGCGCGTCAAAGGAGATCGCTTTCACGACGAACTTTCATTCAAATCAACTTGATTGACCGTGGACTACACATTGTCTTTAAACCGGCATTTGTCGCAATGGGCTGACAAATTTGTTCCCGACCAAGTTGAGATGACAGTTTTCCAAAGGCAGATTGTCAGCGCGCGATAGAACTAGTTGTTGCCGAGAACTGATTTCTCTATACAAGTAGGTTCCAATACTGCCTTCCCTACGTGCCACTATGACCACAAGAATTCTGCTTACGACGACTTCCTACCAGGATACACCGGGGACGCATCTGGATTTGCTGGAATCACAAGGCTGGGAAGTCGTTCGTGAGCGCGGACCGCTGAGCGAAGAGCAAATGCTTGCACTTGCCGGAGAATTCGATGGATTTCTCTGTGGCGACGACGCAATTACAAAAGCCGTGATCGACAAATCACTTCCACGACTAAAGTGGATTTCAAAATACGGTATCGGCATCGACAAGATTGACAAGGCATATGCCACGTCCAAAGGCATCCCAATTGGCTTCTGCCCCGGTGTCAATCACACTACCGTCGCCGAACACACGTTTGGGTTGATGCTCGCATTGACCAGGAAAATCGTCGAAGTGGCCAGTCACACTTGCCAAGGCGATTGGAAACGGCTGACGGGAAACGAAATCATGGGAAAACGGCTGGGCGTTGTCGGCATGGGTCGCATCGGTAAAGCCGTCATCGAACGAGCAATTGCCTTTGGCATGGAGTGTTGTGCGTTTGACGTTTGTTGGGATGAGGAATTTGCCTCCAACCACGCAGTGACTCGTTGCAAAACGATTGAGGATCTTTTTTCGTCCTGCGATATCATTTCGCTAAACTGCTTTCTTGATGAGAGTACCGAAAACCTCGTCAATAAGCGGACGATCACTTCGATGCAGGACGGCGTGATTATCATCAACTGCGCCCGCGGCGAAATCGTGAATACGCAGGATATCGCAGAATCGCTTCACTCGGGCAAAATCGGCGGGTACGGTGCGGATGTGCTCGAAGTCGAACCGCCACCGAGCGATCACGTCTTGTTCACAACTCCCAACACAATTATCACCTCGCATGTTGGCTCACGGACTTACGAGTCGGTTCAGCGCCAAGCCCTGATGGCGACTCAGAATTTGATCAACTTGGTCGAGAACAAGCCTCCACTTGCACAAGCCAACGTGTTGCCCGGACAGGAACGGGCGAGGACGACTGCCAAAGATGGTGAGCTGTTTTTTGTCGTCAAACGTCAAGTTCACAACGAGCTAGTCGAATCGGCCTATCTCCATCGAGGTTACTCTGAAGCCGAAGCGAAAGCGGCATCGCGATTTTGCGAAATGGCTGCGGAGTACGGAATCCGAACCCATAACGCGATCAAGGCACTTCATCTGGATCACCTATTTGGCAGTACGGTCGGTGGTTGTGTGCCAGGCGCTGAAATTGAAAGGCTGCCATGCCGGTTTGAGGGCTCGGAAATCTGGAATGCAAAACTGAAACTCGGCCAATCCGTCGCTTTCGACGCGATGCAGCGATGTATGGAACTAGCCGACAGTTACGGCGTCGGGCAAGTAAGCGTCGACAACACGTTTCATTATTTGTGGGGTGGCGGCTACGTGATCGATGCCGCATTGAAAGGCTATATCGCGTATACAAATTGCACTTCGACGCTCGCAGAAGTCGTACCGTATCTGGGCAAATATCCTACGCTTGGAACCAACCCACACAGCTGGGCCTTTCCGACACAGCACGCGATCGGCTTCCCGATTGTGATCGACTGGGCCACTTCGACCGTGTCGATGGGACGCGTCCAACAACTCAAACGCGAAGGCAAACCATTGCCGCCAGGTGCGGCAGTCGATGCCCTCGGAAGTCCCACGACAGACCCTAACCAAGCAGTCTCATTGCTTCCGTTCGGAGCTCACAAAGGCTATGGTCTTTCGCTGATTAATGAATTAGTGGCTGCATTGATCGGTGGTTCGCTTCCGACCATGCGGGGTCGACAAGTTGATCCCGGCGAAAAGTCATCAACCAACTTCTATTTCCAGGTCATTCATCCCGAAGCAATGAACGCGGGATTATACGCCAACGGTCGTTCGCAAGCAGACAATGTTAAGGCCGTCATTCAAGACATTCTTGGACATGGCAATGAAAACTGTCTGCTGCCCGGTCAAATCGAAGCCAACGCGGCCAAACAAACAGCGGCCGCCAAGGGACTGCTATTCACTGAAGCCGAAATCCGTTCTTTTGGTGAGATTGCCCAAGAATGCGGCCGACCGGCCTGGGATCTGGATGCCTTGAAAACGTTTCGGTGTTAAATAGGTATCAGTTCATCGTTCAACGCCCAGGCGCCGGCTTGGCAATCTAGTACGAAGCCGGCGCCTGCGGTTGGGCGTTAAACTTAAAATTCCACCTCACGATCAAAAACATGTCATACCTTGAAAACCTATTCTCG
>CAMYNE010000073.1 GCA_947259675.1 uncultured Pirellulaceae bacterium | reverse complement strand
GAGAGCATTAAAAAAGCGGATTTCAAAGGCAAGGTTTTGATTGTCGATTTGTGGGGACCTTGGTGTCCGCCCTGCCGTCGTGAGATTCCTTCGTTCATCAAGTTGAAGAAAGACTATCGTGGCAAATTGGACGTTGTCGGGATTGCTTATGAACGTACGGACGACGACGAAGCGCTTGAGAACGTTCAGTAGTTTATGGAAGACCATGACATGAATTATCGATGCGCCCTTGGCACCAAAGAGCTCAAAAAACAGATTCCTGACATGCGCGGATATCCAACGACTCTGTTCATTGACGCAACTGGGAAAGTTCGCATGGAATTGGTCGGTTTCCGTACCTACGCAGAACTGGAAGTGGTCTTAAAAGAGATCATGAAGGAAGAAGGATAGAACTTTGGCCAGTCCACAACGCTAGGAGTCGCGATTAAGAAAACGAAAACGACCTGCCATAAGGCTTTTCGGTCGTTCGTGTTTGGCTTTTCGAAAATCCGCTGTGACTCAGCGTTTCGCCTGCAGCTCCGCGAGAACTTTTTTGTCTTCGCACTTGGGAATGAGTCAAAAGTAACTTCCAGATTTCCAATCAGTTTTTTAGAACCCGCTACAAATATCAAATGCAGCTTTTTTGTCGCTACAGACACGATTTCAAAATCGTGATGTTTTCATCGAACGATTCGGGCTCCAGGGGCCCAAATGAGAAACGCATGTAGTTGCCGTGAGGCCCAGTGTCGCCACGTCGATTCATATCGCAAAGCGTTCCCGGCAAAATTGCTGCTTTATGTTCGAACAGCCGTTCGTTTAATTCACGAGCCGTCAAATCGCCCGGTAACCGGCACCAGTGATAAAAGCCTCCATTGCCCGTAAATAGCTCGATTCCTAATTCGCTGAAAGCGGTCGCGTAACGAGCTCTTTGCTCCGCGTAAAATGAACACACCGTTTTTCGTGCGTGAGTAACACGCTCTCTCTGCAAAAGATTTGCGACGTAAAGCTGAGATGGTCGAGCTACTCCACCCATTCCAATCGATGAGTAGTTTCTGAAAATCTCAATATTCTGCTTAGCGGCGATAACCCATCCGGTTCGCATGCCGGGAACTTGCAGACCCTTCGTAGCCGCACCAATCACGAACAGGTTGGTCGCGTCAATGTCTTCAATGTACGTCATTGCGCTGACAGGACCAGGCTCATGAAAAAACTCATAGGCTTCATCCAAAATCGCTCCGTGATCATCCGTCGAGCAGAATTCGACCAGTGACTTGAGTTGCTCACCGCTCCAGGTCACGCCAGTTGGATTGCACGGGTTGCTTTTGATGACAAATGACCTGGGGCCAATGGCCGACTGCTGGTAATCAGACAGTTGAGGCCGAAACCGGTTTGATTCATTGCTGGGAATTAGCGTAGGTTGTCGATCCAGCAATCGGAGCAGGTCGAAATAGGGTGTGTATTCAGTTTCTTCGATTAAGATATTGATGTCGCGTTGCAGGAATGAAACGGTCGCAAAAATCGCAGGTCGACCTCCTGCAAAAATTGCAATGTTGTCGGTCGTGATATTGGCAGCATAGAAATAGTTGTAGTAGTCGCGAATCGCCTCCAACAAGGCGTCGATCCCAGCGGCAGGTGGATATTTGAGATCGGCCGCGCCAAATTCAATGCTTCCAGGTAGCTCCGGCCCTCCCGGTAGTTGGTGTGTCAGCGGAAATCCCTGAGCCCATGGATGCGTGCCTGGATTACCCATGTAAGTGCCGCACGAATCAAGAAAACTAAACAAAACTTCATAGATTCCCATCGGTGGAAAGTAGTTTAGCATGGAGGAAGCTGTCATTTTCATAGCTTTGTGCGCCAGGATGGTTGATAGATGTTAGGGGCCGTACAGACGATTGGCGGTAATTGCCCAGTGAGCAAGTAGCGATCCTTGCCATTTAATCCTAAAATCGTACACGGTGAGTCCGATTTCTTTAAGCGAACAAAATGATAATTTGGATCAATCGAGTCTTTTTGCTTCTATCGTTGATCGGAATCGCTTTTTTGTTCACGCGTTCCGAGCAATTTGGAACACTGGAATCAAAGGTTGTATCTCTGGATTTCTCGCCGGACGGAAAACATCTTGGCGTGGCGATGAACCATGCGCTATGGAATTACGACGAAGAATACAGGAAAAAACTGTCTAATTTCTCACGCCGCGTGAATTTGATTGATCTCGAGAGCGACAAGAAAACGGTCATTCATTCAGAACTTGTTCCCGTCGACGCTGAAATTGATTATCTGGAATGGTCGAGAATTCTCGGCCAGCGACCGAACTACGATGACGAAGAAGCGGGTTTACTGCCGTTTTCGCCGATCCAGTTCTTTGCCTCGACGAATCGGTTGGCTTATTTCAATTTCGAAAATGACGCGATTGAAACTTATGATATTGACTCAGGAACCACCAAGTTCTTGATCACTCCGCGCCGCAAACGAGCTAATAAAAAGCTGACTCCAGGGTGGTTCGTCATTCCGCCGGACGGGCTGTCCATTATTGTTGAAGACGAAGAGTTTGAGATTCATCGATACCGTCTCGATTCCGATCAACTCGAGGTAAAACTGCCGCTTGGCGAACCTTTCTATATGGACTCACAAAATCTTTCACTGGGTCCTTTTATTGATCTGCGAGTTCTGGGAGGGCTTCGGGAGCCTCGACCTATTTACGGGGCCAGTCGTAATCCAAATGAACAAGAATTGGCCGTCGCCACGGTCCTGCAAATCTGTTTCGTGAATTTCGACGGAAAAATTCCTCGGATCTTGATGTCGCGTCGTTTGGAGGTCGGATCAACGATTCTTTACTCCCCTGACGGACAGTTAATGGCGGCCATCCATCGGGACGTCATCCGGTTTTTCAGCGATAAGATGAGCATTAAAGCGATTTCAAATGCAGACAAATTTGTCACTGCGTTTGCATTTTCGCCAGATAGTACGCGTTTTGCGACAGGAGACAACGACGGCACGATTCGAGTTTGGGATACTAAGACATTCGATCTGCTTTCGACACACTCTTTCAACCTGGATTGGCGCGTTCACTGGTTGCTCCCGTTCTTTGCCGGGTTCTCGTGGTTGCTGTGGTTTATCGCCACCTACGGAATGAAACAGAAGAAGAAGCTGATCGATTAGATCCCAGGCCAGAGGTTCGATGGTGGCAACCGAAAAGTGGCAATTGCTGCGAAGACCTTCACATCAAAAAATCCTACTCGGTTGCCTCTTCTGAACTGTTTTCCATTGAGGTTAGTTCGCTGTGAAGAATCTTTAACAAGGTTTGCAGGAAGGCGACCACCATCGGACCAACCAGCAATCCAATTGGGCCCAGTGCGGCGATACCGCCGAGAATGCTCAGTAAGGCTAACAACGGATGAATGTTCGATTGGCCATGCAAAATAAAGGGCTTGATGACGTTGTCGGCCATTGAAATAATCGCTGCGCCATAAATCGCCAATCCGATGGCCGCGGGAACATTGTTGTCGATAAAGAACAGGTACAGACTGGCAGGAATCCACACTGATGCCGCTCCAAAAAACGGAACCAGCGCCATCGCGGTTGTGATCAGCATCAATAGCATCACTGAATCGAACCCGCAAAAATAATAGCCAATTCCGGCAAGCAATCCTTGCACCACCGCCGACAGTAACGTGGCCACGACAACCGCTCGACTGACCAGTCCAAATTCTTTTACCAGTTCGCTTTCATGTTCGTCGTCCAGCGGGGAGAGGTGTTGAATCGTAAGAATCATCGACGGACCATCAAGGAGAAAAAAGTACAGCGAAATGATCATGATCGCTGCGCCGAAGATCAAGTTGAAGGTGAAAGCGGTGGTCGCCTCACCGAAGCTGAACAGTTTACTTCGAAAAAAATCGACAATTGACTCGCCGTAAGCGGCCTCTTCTTTTTCGGTTGGATTGGCAAGCTGTTTTATGTTAGCCAGAATGCGACCACCAAAAAGTTGGTCTTTGAAGTCGGTAAAGTGGATCTCGATTTTATCGATCCCGTCATGGTAGATGGCCAGTTTTGCGAATATATCCGGATCATTATCGTCGACTTCACTCATCTCGATGATCTCCGTTCGAAGTTCGTCGAGGTCAATTTTTTCTTGGCTATCTCCAACCTCTTCTTCAACTTCTTCGTCAATTTCTTCGTCAACTTCTTCGTCAACTTCTACCTGGCGATCGTTGAACTTCTTCCATGAAATTCCAAGCTTGGTCGGCATTCCATTTTGATCTTTAAGCTGCTTTTTAACCTGCTTTTCCAGCCGTTCTGAGTATTGCCTGATTTCGAACCAAATCTCCTGGTGTAACTCAAGGTCTTTGCTACCCCAATGTTCACGTAAGTCGTCGAAACGGTCATCGATTTCATGAATCTGACGGGCTTCCTCCGAAAACAGGCCCAGGCTTTTTCGCAGTTTTTTGATTTCCAGGACAATAGCACCCGAGTTGAAGCTTTCCGCGGCCTGTTTGCCTTCGATGACCGCCAAACTGGTCAGGATTGCGATCGGAATCAAAACCACCAACAGGATCGCCAGCGTGGTCAACAGGGCTGCGATCTTCTCACGACCCTTGCAACGTTCGACCACCCAGGCATGGAGTGGCCGGAAAATCACGACCAACAGTGCCGCCAGGAACAAGGGCACGAGGAATCCGGCGAGGATCTTGTAAAACAGGATGCATAGGATGGCGATTACAGCCAGCAAGACGCCAAATGAAACATATCGCGACATAAGTGTCTCGTGGTTGGGTTCCGACTCAATCCAGAAACGAAACCGTTATTGTCGCGAGCCCGGCGTTAATTTCAATTCCAGTCTTTTGCCATCACGCATAACGACAACTATGGTTTCCTGTCCAATCTTGAGTCCGTCAAGAATCGCCGTGTAATCGTAAATGTTTTCGATGTCACGTCCGGCGAGTCCGACAAGGATATCGCCCCCTTTGACTCCCGCTTTATCGGCCGGGGCGCCTTTTGTGACGTCCGACAGCTTCACGCCGACGACGTCTTCTCCATACGAAGGAACCGTTCCTAAATAAGCTCGCCTGCCTCCCGTCGCCTGTTTGGGTTTTGATTCAACACGAATGAAGTCTGGAACTTCTTCGTCGACGGCAAGTGAGCGAGTAATCATCCCCATCAGTCGAGCGATGCGAGCCGCATCGGGATAGTTTAGTTTTTCCGGTGTGTCTCGTGGGGTGTGATAGTCGGTGTGCGAACCGGTGAATGCCGAAAGTATGGGAACGCCAGCTTGATAAAACGAACTGGCGTCCGTCGGTAATTCGGTGTCGTTGCTGGTCGTCACGGGCAGACCGACGACTGCGTTTTTGGACTCGATCGCTCCCGCCCAATAACTGCTGCTGGCAATGCCCTGCAAGACCAGTTTGTCTTCCAATCGTCCGACCATATCCATATTCAGAGCGGCGACAATCGTTCCTCGTATTCCCATGTCAGTTGGTGCCGGTTGTTCGACAGCTTCAACTTGCTCAATTTTGATGTTTTTGATTCCGTGTTTGTGACACAATGCGGTCACGCCCGAAACGTCTGCGTCCTGTTCGCTCTTGATCGAAATCAGGAAATCGGGCGCACTCTTACCGATAAAAGTCAGATCGGGTTCAAGTTGAGCAAGTGTTTGAGGGTTTCCGTTGACCGTGATTTTTCCGTCGGCGGCAACAATAATGTTAAAGTCATGAAACGAACCGCCAGATGATTCGGGCGCTTGACCTGATTTCGAATTGGGCTCTGGCGAATCTCCCTTTAATGATTCGACGAAGTGTTTTGAACCGTGCAAACCAAGTTCTTCGCCCGACCAACCTGCAAAGATCACGTCGCGTCGCATCGTCAATTTGCCTTTGCGTTTTTGACTGGACAGGTATTCGGCGACCTCCAGCATCGCGGCGACTCCGGATGCGTTGTCGTCAGCGCCAAAGTGGATCGCTGATTTTTCGTCTTCCCTTGCCAGGCTACTACCTGTTTTTCCGGTGCCAAGATGATCGATGTGG
This sequence comes from uncultured Pirellulaceae bacterium, assembly GCA_947259675.1. Classification (GTDB taxonomy): domain Bacteria; phylum Planctomycetota; class Planctomycetia; order Pirellulales; family Pirellulaceae; genus Mariniblastus. The sequence continues at coordinate 5,144 of CAMYNE010000073.1, read as the reverse complement.
GCACCAACCAAAACCGCATTTTCGCTTGGCGTAGCTCCGGCAAGTAGTCGTCCGACCACATTTCGACCACGGCCGGTGATTTTCTTGACATCGACTTGAGCGCTGACTTCAAGTCCCTTCAGATCGAACCCCATCACGGGAGAGCCGTCGTCGAGTCTTGTTTGCAGCTCCTTAATGTCTTTGCCGGCGGCGGATAGAAACACGCTGGCGATTTCATCAGTGACGCTAATGGCTGCAATGCTGGAACCGTTTGGCGAAAAGTCGTTTTGCATGGGTACCAGCTGATTTCGAACTTGTGAGTTGGGACCGCTCATCACGATCAGGCCTTTGGCTCCGTTTTGACGAGCGTGAAACGCCTTTTTTCGAAGACCGGCGTAGAACTGAAAGTGTTGACGAAGTTCGGGCGAAACGTCTTCCGGAACAAATCGATAAACCAGAACCCATTTGTCTTTGACATCGAGGTGTACGTAGGAATCGTATTCTTCAAAGTCATCTTTGGCGGGAGCGACAATACCGTAGCCCGCGAATACGACCGGCGCCGAGTCCACCACCACGTTGCCGGAAAACGAAAGTGGTCGCCAGCTCTCATCAACCTTGAATCCGTCGACAACTCGATTTTCTTCACCCGTCAGACGATAGCTGAGCTGGTTCTTTTGGCCCAGTTCTGCCCCGTCCGGAAAATCGAATTCTTGAAACCAGGTCCCGTTATTACCGGCCGGAACCAGCCCCAGACTGTCGAAATAGGCGGCGACATAGGCGGTCGCCTTGCGTTCACCGACCGATCCAGTCATCCGTCCGCCTAGTTCTTTGCGGCACAGAAAGTCGACATGACGCATCACGTCTCGCCCGTCAAAACCTGCGTTCGTCTGTTCGGCTGAGCCTCTACCCGTTTCGAAAGCAGCTGTAACTTCGGGCTCAGAAACCGTCTTGTTTGACAAAAGTTTCATCGCCAGTTCGTGATTCCAGTCACCAAGGAAGATTTGTGAACCCGTACGCGAACCAAGGTCAGAAGCGTTTCGATTTGACGTCCAGGTAATTTTCTTGCCATCCGGTGTGAAACTGGCGAGTCCGTCAAAACCATCGGTGTCTGTCACTCGAGTAGGTTGAGACTTGCCCTCTACATCGATCAGGTAAAGCTCGAAATTTCCAAACCCATGTTTGTTGGTGGTGAAGATCAGGTATTCGCCCGACGGATGATAAAACGGAGCCCAGCTCATCGCTCCCAATCGGGTCAACTGTCTTTGATCACTTCCATCAATATTCATGGTCATTATTTCAGCGGTCGCGCCGTTTTCTGAAAATCGTCGCCAGCAGATTCGTTTGCCATCAGGCGAGAAAAACGGTCCGCCATCGTAGCCCGCCACATCAGTCAACTGCCTGACGTCAGAGCCGTCGGCGTTCATGATAAAAATGTCCATCATGACCGCTGGATCGACCTCGAACGCCTTTTTTTGCTCGGGAGTCATTTCCTGCGAGTATGCATTTCGGTTCGAAGCGAATGCGATCAACTTCCCGTCTGGTGAATACGAACCTTCGGCATCGTAACCGATGGCATCCGTCAGTGGTGTGTAAGCCTTGGTCTTTCGATTAAAAGCAAACAGTTCAAAAGCTTTGTCATAGTCCCAGGAGTATCGCCGTTCTTGCCCGGACTCACGCATGGCAATTTCGTCTCTTTGTTTCTTCACTGCATCCGGATCGGATTGAGTCGAAGCAAACAAAACCCGGTTGCCGTCAGGATGAATCCAGGCACAAGTCGTTTTGCCGTGGCCTGGAGAAATTGATTCCGTTTCGCCCGTCTCGAAATCAAGAACGAAGATTTGAAAAAACGGGTTGTCTTTCACCGAGCATTAGTGATGAATTCCTGTTCGATGGACGTTTGGGTTGTTTTGGCGGTATCGGTCTCCTGTCCATTGACAAAACTTGAGGCTAAGACAATGAGGATTACCCCTGTGATCGAGGCAACATAACGGCGACAACTTTGATTTGGCTGCATGATTTTCAATTCAATTTCAGTAAAAAACTCTGCGAACAATCTGATTTTCGGTCAAATGTAGACCGATGGCTATAGCACTTAACGTCCAGTCTAGCGACATTTCTTCACGAAACGCTTGGAAAACAACATTACCCCGATCGTGGCAAGTCCGGCAAGACTGGGTGGCGTGCTTGGCCACTTAAAACGCTGCCTGCCGGTGTTACTCGGCTCTTCAATCACTCGAAAGCGAATTTGTCGCAGTCGAGAAATTCTGTCTGAAACAGGGTTTGCAAGTAACAGCAAGCCCGTATTTAATAAAACTGGCTCGATTCGTTATAAACAGCCGAAAATAGCGGTTTTTTTCAAATCTACGAATGCGTTGTAGTCGTATAAAATAAAGCACTAAAAAGAAAACGAACAGAACAAAATAAACAACGAGCCATCGGCTCAATTGGCAGGCGAAAAAATGATTGCAAATCGAAGTTACGACTGTTTAGTGATAGGTGCTGGTCCGGGGGGGTGTACCACGGCGGCATTGGTCGCCGAGCAAGGGTTTTCGACGCTGGTGGTTGAGCGTGACAAAATGCCACGGTTTCATGTTGGCGAATCTTTGATGCCAGAGGCGTATTGGATCTTTGAACGGCTCGGGATCACTCATGAAATGGATCGAATTGGATTTACGCGAAAGCACGGAGTTCAATTTGTGAGCGCGGCTGGCAAAGAATCGAAGCCGTTTATTTTTGCTGAGCATGATGACCGGCCTTGCAACGAAAGTTGGCACGTCATACGCTCTCAGTTTGACCAGTCACGACATTGACATCCGCAAAAAATCACCTCACCGGGTGACCGTAAAATCGGCGGACGGCAAGGAAAACGAAATCACGACCAAGGTCGTTGTGGATGCCTCCGGGCAATCGGCCATGTTGGCGAATCGACTCGGGTTGATCGAACATTATCCGGATCTCAAAAAGGCTGCGATTTGGGGGTATTTTGAGGGAGCGATTCGCGCAGGCGGAGGCAATCCGGAAGTTACGTGTATTCTTCATACCGAGTCGAAAGAGGCCTGGTTTTGGTATATTCCGCTGAGCGATGGAACGGTCAGCGTCGGACTGGTCGGTGACAACGACTTTCTGCTCAAGCGCGGTGGGTCGCCGAAGAAAACGTTCAACGAAGAAATTAAAAATTGCCCCGGGATCAGACGTCGACTTCAAGACGCAAGCATGGTCAGCAAGTTCAATGTCGCGAAAGAATTCTCATACAAGACAACCGAACAGGCCGGTAATGGCTGGGTTTTGGTCGGCGATGCGGGCGGTTTCATTGATCCGATTTATTCCTCCGGAGTTTTCCTCGCGCTTAAGTCAAGTGTGATGGCCGCCGAAGCGATCACCGAAGGACTTCACAAAAACGATGTCTCGGCCAAACAACTTGGCAAATGGACACGCGACTACGAAGGTGGCGTTGACTGGTTGCGTAAGCTGGTCCGCGCTTTTTATACCAATGAATTCAGCTTTGCCGAATTCATCAAGGCTTATCCCCATCATGGCGGCAACTTGACAAATCTTTTGATTGGTCGCGTTTTCGAAGGCAATCCCGGTCGCATCTTCGAAGACATGGATCCGTGGATCGAGAAAGCAAAAGCGGGCGAAAGTGTTGGTGCTTAGTTCACGGTCAGTTGAGCAACTGACGATCTACTTCAGATTTCTTGAACTCCTTGTTCGATATTCAGATACGAAGACTCGAGTTTCGAACAAGGAACTCCGAAGGCAGAAGTTGTTGCCCGCCATCATCGATCTATCGATTAACCAATCCCGCCAGGTACTCTCTCACAATTGTCCTCGTGATTTCCAGGTTTGAAGCTGACGGAATCAGGAATTTGGGCGATGGCGAAACTGGCATGGTCAAGAAATTTGCCGGAATTGGATCGGCGATCACTCCAGCAGATTCGGCTAATCGCATCGCACGTTTCAAATGCCAGGCAGACGTCAAAATCCCGACCCGACCAGGATTCGGATTTGCCTCAAGCCATTTGCGAATGTTTTGCATTTCCTCGAGAGTGTTAACACCTTTCATCTGTCCGATGTTCTCAGCCGGTACCAGCAGGTCTTCAAGAATGATTGCGGCTTCTTCACGAGGATCAAGGTCATTTTCTGTTGATCGAAATGATTGTGTACCAGTGCAAATAATATTCTTGATCTTGCCCCCATGGAATAGCCGTGCAGCCGTTGCGACACGATCACCACTACAAGCTAACTGGACTGTCCCATCCATTCTCGTTTCCGTTCCGCCGCCCAGAACAAAAACCGTGTCGTAGGGATCAAGTTTCATCGGGTCAACTTCCAGATACGGAGCTTCTCGTTGGAATGCCAACCAATTGGCTACGAAACTGTTTCCCCCGATTGTGAGCAGGAAAAAGCACAGCATGCTGATCAGGGCTGGCCAAGTTTGTCTGAGTAACAGGCAAAAGTAAGTCAACATGATCAGCGCCAGCCACAAGATTCCGCAGGGTTGAGCCAATGCGGTCAATGTTTTTTCGAACATGGTCTTGCCGCCAAGGACCCCCACCGCTCCGACAAACAACGCTCCAACGAACAACATCATCAACAAATGCGGAAGCACGCGGAGCCGATCCGTTGTCGTTCGTTCCCGAATACGATCGGCATGGTTTTCATCCGTCTGATCATCCCCGTCTGGTTTTCGGCGATTCCAAAATGCCATGGAAGGCGACTCCGAGCGGTGGTTTTCCCTAAGTGACTGGAATTTTTGTTCGAGTGTACGTATAACCGAATGCGGGAGAGGGGCGGTATACCGGCCCGATGGCTAATAAACAATGTTGTATAGGGAAATGCCCGAAATGCTAAGCCTGAAATCGACTTCATCGGAACGTTGGCTTGCGCAAGTCGATGAGAATCTGCCGGAAATCTTGATCGATCATGCTCATTGTGAAAAAAAGGCGGCAAGCTGCGCCATGAATCTGATTTTTGGCTATGTTGAAAATCGAGAGCTCTGCGTGGAAATGACAGAGATCGTCAATGAAGAACTTGAGCATTTTCACATGGTCCTCGATCTGCTTGATCGAAGACAAATTCGTTTTCGGCGACTAAAGCCCAGCAACTACGGGCCGCAACTAAGCGAGCATATTCGAAAAGGCGAACCAGTACGCGCAATCGACCGA
>CAMYNE010000072.1 GCA_947259675.1 uncultured Pirellulaceae bacterium | reverse complement strand
TCAAAAAACTATTTGCTCCCCCTCTCCTCGTGAATTCGGACGCGCCCAATTTCTATTCGAATCCAGCTTTCTCCGAATTCACGGGGAGAGGGGAGCAAAAATTTTGCTGCGCAAACTCCGAAGTCATTCTTCCCGCGAGTCTAAGCCTGTCCTGCGTTTTTGTTTGTCGCCTTCGACCCTCCCCAAGGAAAGGTAAAAAAACCGAGGTTTCTAAGCCAAACTTTCTTGAAAGCCGAAATTACGAACTTGTTAACCACTCGCTTAACAACTCCTTTCGGATTATCTTTTCAGGTTCCAACAACATTCATCTAACACAAATTTCGATATGGCTTGGCACCAACTCATTAGTGATTTCACCGCCGAAAGCGACAAAATTGGACTCGGTGGCGGCGCGCGTTCAATTGAGCGCCAACATAAAAAAGGACGACTGACTGCTCGTGAACGAATCGGGAAACTGCTTGACGGTGACTCGTTTTGGATAGAAGTCGGTCTGTGGGCTGCTTGGGAGATGTACACGGAATGGGGCGGGGCACCCTCGGCGAGCGTTATTTGTGGGCTTGGAAGAGTCTCTGGGCGCACCGTGATGATTATCGCCAACGATGCGACGACGAAAGCAGGTGCATTTTTCCCGATGACGTGCAAGAAGGTCTTGCGGTCGCAGCGAATCGCGATGCACTGCCGGGTGCCGCTCGTCTATCTCGTTGATTCGGCTGGCGTGTTTTTGCCTCTGCAGGATGAAATTTTTCCAGACGAAGACGACTTCGGACGCATTTTTCGCAACAACGCCGTAATCTCTGCGATGGGAATACCGCAACTCGCGGCGATCATGGGAAACTGTGTCGCGGGCGGAGGTTACTTGCCTGTGTTGTGTGACAAGCTGGTCATGACCGAAGGCTCTGGCCTGTACCTGGCTGGACCTGCTTTGGTCAAAAGTGCGATTGGCCAGGAAGTGACATCGGAAGATCTTGGCGGAGCCTCAATGCATGCCAGTATCAGCGGCACGATCGACTTCAAAGAACCCAATGACGACGCGGCGATTGAACGGCTGAAGCGTCTGATCGATATGTTGCCGAACGATACGATTGCCACCGTGTTTCGGCACGACGAGTCGGTGAACGCAGTTCCCTCAGCGCCAGACATTTACGAAAAAATCCCGATCGACCCGCAATCTCGTTATGACGTGAATGACTTGATTAGCCACCTTGTCGATGCGGAGACGTTTCAAGAGTACAAGTCGGACTACGGGCGGACCATCGTTTGCGGCTATGCAAAGATCGGCGGCTACCAGGTGGGCATCGTCGCGAATCAACGGACTGTTGTACAAACTCCAAAGGAAGGCATGCAGTTCGGCGGCGTCATCTACCACGACAGCGCGGACAAAGAAGCCCGCTTCATCATGGACTGCAATCAGACATGGACTCCGATCATTTTTCTGCAAGATGTAATGGGATTTATGGTCGGACGCGACAGCGAACAAGTTGGAATCATTCGAGCCGGGGCGAAAGTCGTTAACGTCATTTCGAACAGCCGCGTTCCGAAAATCACCGTCATCACTGGTGGCAGCTACGGAGCGGGTAACTACGCCATGTGCGGTAAGGCTTTTGATCCAAGATTAATTTTCGCATGGCCAAATGCTCGTTACGCTGTGATGGGCGGAGCTCAGGCAGCAAAAACGATTTTGGATATCAACATTGCGGCGCTTAAACGTGCCGGAAAAGAACCCGACACAGAAGAACTGGAAAAATTGCGTGCGAAGGTTCAGGATTCATACGAAATGTCGACGGACATCCGCTATGCAGCAGCTCGTCTGTGGGTCGACGCGATCATCAACCCAGCCGATACGCGTGATGTGTTAATTCAGTCGTTGGGAATTGTAACGCGTCACGCGCCGGATGAACCGTTTCGAACGGGCGTATTGCAGGTGTAAAGTATTTCCAACGACTAATTTTGATCGGAACGCGAATTACCCAACATTCTGTGCCAGGATCGAAGCGATAACTGCCACATCAACGATATCTTTTGGCGAACAGCCGCGTGAAAGATCCATGCACGGTTTTGCCAACCCTTGAACAAGCGGTCCCATTGCTTGAGCACCGGCGAGCCTTTCGGTGATCTTGTATGCGATATTTCCCGAGTCGAGATCGGGAAAGACAAACACGTTAGCCTGACCGGCGACCGGAGAATCGGGTGCCTTTTTTTGTGCAACCTGCGGAACAAAAGCGGCGTCAAATTGGAGTTCGCCATCGATCGCCAAATCCGGAGCCATCTGCCGAGCGTGTTTCAATGCCTGGCGTACTTTATCGATGCGGGGGTGATGTGCACTTCCCTTGGTGGAATAGGACAACAATGCGACCTTGGGCGATTCGCAGGTCAGAAGTTGGTGATTTTCGGCTGCCGTCACGGCAATCTCACCGAGCTGCTCGGCGGTTGGATCGGGTACGACACCGCAATCTGCGTAGGTGAGCGCGCGGTCAGGAAGTTGCATCAAGAAAAAACTGGAAACCAATTTGCGTCCGGGAAGTGGACCAACGCCGTACAATCCTGCTCGAATCACGCTTGCCGTGGTTGCAATGCTCCCGGCGACCGAACCGTCGACAAAGCCGGTTCGTACAAGCAAGGAACCAAAAAGCAACGGATTCTCTGCGATCGCTTCGCAAGCCAGCTCAACCGTCATGCCCTTGTGTTTGCGGTTTTCAAATAGCTGCTGAGCGCACTGGTCGAGCATGGCCTGGTTTGAAACGGTGACCGTTTCCAACAAACTGCCGGCGACGTCGCCGACAAAAACCGCTGTTCCCAAACCAAGTCGTTCAAATTCGGTGGCCGCGTCGATGACCCGCGGATCCTGCGATTCGGGAAAAACGATCCGCTTCGGATTGGCTTTGGCTCGTTCGTGTAATTGTTCGATGACGTTGGGCATGAAGTTAATGTAAAGCGGATTCAGGATTGTTTTAAGTGGTGCTCGTGAAGAGTAGAAGAGCAGGCCGGAACAAGCTCTGCGCTGTTCCGGTGTGTCATCCGTCAAATCCCGGAATTGCCGTAACAGCGCTGCGCTCGTTCCGGCCTACTCGATACTCATACGGCGTTCCGATTTCCGTCAAACGAACGACTGTACTGCTATTTGCTAATGCTTGATAAAGCTAGGTCGAAGATGAACCTCCCGCCGCGTGAACGCGGGGGTTTCTTGCCAATTCTATAGAGATAAGCGAGTTGCACCCATTTCAAAATCCGAACGCGTAAGTGACGGTCAAATAGATCGCGATTGTTAAATACATCAACAACAAAACCGCCCACAGCAAGCTTAGTTTTGGGTGCTTTTCAGCAAGCCTCAACCCGCCGACCAGCGAAACAAGAGTCAAGGTTCCCAGAATTCCGGCCACGATACTGTTCGGAAGCCACTCAAGTGACGCAACCGTTAACGCCACAATTACCATAACCAACATGATATGCCAGATTCTAAACTGGTACTTCGAATTGTCGATTACCGGTTCAGAGACGCCGGGCAGAAATGGCCGCGCCACACTCATTTCGCGGACCGCATCAATTTCCGGATCCGGCGGAGCCAGTTTGAATTCGTTTTCTGATTGTGGTTCGTTGGTGTCCATCACCCAAAACCTGATTCACAAAAGTTCTTCCAATTGCTTCAGCTCGTACTCGAATCCGCCCGAGAGAATCGGAAAGCGGCACCAAGTTTTGGGGTCCAGGTTTTCGTCGTCGAGATGAAAACTTGGTGCGTACCTTTCTCGTTTCCATTGGTTGCGGCACCAGAGCTTGAAAAAGCGTATTACCCATTCTCCTAATTGTTTTGGCGGAGTGTCGGCATATTTTAACTTGAGGTGTTCAAACACTTCGATCGGCATTAGTTTTTTTAATATCGCCAACCGCTCGATATAATCGAGCACATCATAAGGCATCAAATCATCTTCATCGGTTTGTTGGTATTCTGGTGGCCGTAATTCGGCAGTCGGTTTTTGCGAGTTGATACTTTTGAGAGCCGGAACCGGGGCAAGACCAAGGGGTCCATCGGATTCCATCCAGCTCAGCCATTCCCGCAAAAATGCCTTGTCGATCCCTGCAATTGGGCTCAATCCGCCACTCGTATCGCCATCCATCGTCGCGTAACCGACTGCCGCTTCGCTGCGATTACTTGTTGAAAGCAGCAACGCGTTATTCAGATTCGCTAACATCCAGACACTCGGTGAACGCACTCGAGACTGAATGTTCTGCAAAGTAATGTCGTGGTCTTTCCAGTTAAGTTCGTATCCAATCGCATTACTGACCATATCTCGATAACTACTGACAAGAGATTCTACGTCGAACTCAAGATGCCTGGCTCCGATCGCTTTGGCGACATCGCGGGCAGCATTGCGAGTTACATTTCCACTGTTCTTAGTCGATTGGTAGACGGTGGTAAGTGTGCGAGTCACGAGTTCGTGGACGTTGGATAGCGGTGCTGGGGCTTTGGTCACCCAGTCGCCCATCCGCCTGACGGTTTCCTCCATTCCCAGTTCGGCGACAACCAGTTCCAGCATGGTCGCAACCAAGGTTGCGCACGCGGCCGAGTCCGCTCCGCCGCTAAGAGAAACGACAAACCCGTGAGAGTGACTCTTGCGCATATAGTCGTATAACCCCAGACAGATACTGCGCGTAAACTCTTCGCATTTCAGGTTTTCGCTGTCTTCCCATTCCGGTTTCGTGATCACGGTTTCAGCAAGTTTGCAATCCGGCAACTTGAATTCTGCTTGAATGAGATCCGATTCATCGCCATCGACTTCCGGTTCAAAGCTACCCGTACGCGCACGTTTCATGCGAGTTGAATCGATGTCAACGGTGGCCACGGTAAGACCAATGTTTTTGAATGAAAGCCGATCGCCCAATTCCACAAGTTGACCATCCGAGGCAATCATTGCGTCGCCGTCAAAAATGGCTCGACCCGATTCGTTGCCCAACAAGTTGGAATAGACATACGTCACGTTGAATGCGCGGCTGCCTTCGATCACAAATCTTTGTCTAACCGCGTGTTTGCCAAACGCGAAATGACTGGCACTCGGATTAAGAATGATATCGGCCCCTCGGGCGGCGAGCCTCCCGCCCGGCCGTGTACCGACCCAGGCGTCTTCACAAATCTCAAATCCGATGCGGATCCCACCGATGTCAAACAACAAGTCTCCGAGTGGATATTCCATGCCTTCGATATCAATCCGAGCGTTGATTCCTTCCGGCCACGGCTTAAACCATCGAGGTTCATAATGAATACCGTCGCCGGCCAGATGTTGTTTGGCCACGAAACCGATGATCTGACCGTCCACAAGCAATGCGGCCGTATTGAAAAGTCCACCGGCGTACATGATCGGCAAGCCGACGGAAACGATCATGCCTGCGGTTTCAGGTACAATCGATTGGAGCATCTTCAAGGCTGTGGCGTGTACGCCAGGCGCGTGAAAAGCATCTTCACAGCCGTAGCCCGTGATGCACAGTTCGGGTAGGCACAACACCGTAACGTTTGACTTGCGAGCTTCCGCAATCGAATCGCAGATGTTCTGGCGATTTGCAAGCCAGTCTAAAGCAGTCTGGTTTAACACCCCGGCCGCAACTATTATCAATTTCATGTCCGCATCGACTCCAACAGAACGACCTGAGTGACGATTTAGTTTGCGATAATCTTCAAATCAAGGCAACCGAGAACAAATGGTCCGATTAGATAAGGATTGCCGGAAAATCGTTGAGCTTGGGAATGATTTGGATCAAAATCAGCTTTGGACAGTACGGACAGGATTACTAATAATAGTCCGATACCGATCCTGATTGCTTGGAGCCAAAATTGAGTTCGCACCCGAACGTCATTGAATTTGATTGCCCGCATTGCCAGACTACGCTCAAGTCCGCCAGAGAAAACGCAGGTAAAAAGGGCCGTTGCTCCAATTGCAAGACTCCCGTCACCGTTCCAGAAGTCTTATCGGAGTTCGACGTCATTTACAAGGATACGCCTGACCGAGATAAAGGGCAGGGCGATTCGTCAAAAAAGGATGAACACCAGTTCGATATCGATTTTGAATTCGGCGACGACATCGAAGACGTAATTGCCAATGCTAAAGAACCGCCGCCAGACATCGTGACCCCTCCACCGATTCTTCACCAGGGAACAAAAATACCGACGGACTCGCCAACGCGCCCCAAGCTGGTTGTTTCCGACGAAAACCTGCCACATAAGAAAAGACTCAAAAAAGAAATCTCTCAACGTAGTGCGAGCGCGCCTGGCAAAATGGAGGAACAAGCCGAGGCAACTCCGGCTAAACCGCCACCCATCGTTCTTTTCGACGATGCTGCGGAAGGAAGCGAACTGCATTTGCAAGTTGATTCGACCGACGTTGCTGAAACCGGCGATGTTGGCGACAAAGTGCCGCCAGAAGAAGACACTTCCCCAATCCGTGTTGAGGGTATTACCAGCGACCGGGTCGATGTCGCAGATCTCTACGGTATGAAATGCACGATTTGTGATACTCGGATTCACGTTACCCAGGACCAAGTTGGGACGACGGTGGATTGTCCGGTCTGCTTTACCAAGGTAGAAGTCAAGCCTCCTGAGAAACCGTCCAAACATCGCCCGGATTGGATGGGACCTGTTCCGGGTTTCAAAGCAGAATCGGAAGAAGGATCGGAAGCAGAAGAGTTCAGATTGGCCGATCCTGTCGAACGCCCCAAAATCGATATGCTTATCAAACCTGATCATGGATTGCCCGAGGTTGAGAAAGATTTATTGGCTCCGTTGCCTACACAGGCCGATTTTGACGAAGCCCAGATGGGCGAAGACGAGGATATTTCTGATCTCCAATTGACTGAAGAAGAAATGACAACTCGCGCTGAGACTCAGCCACCCGAAACGCCTCAACCACCGACTCCAGTACAACCTGCCGCGCCGCCAGTAAGTACGTCCGATTCTGATTCCCAACCAACGCCAGTTCCGACCAAGCCGAAAAACAAAGTCTCGTTGCGCGAACGATTTGAAAATTCGCTTGACGAACCCGAACAGGAAAAGCCGCTCAGCGTTCACACGAGTGAGGAGCTAAAGCCGCTCACTTATAAGGCGCTGACAGATCTCGTGACTTCGGTTCTCCAAGATCCAGCCCTGATCCTGCGAGCAGTAATCGCGATCGTGTTGCTGACCCTGGGAATGTTCGTATTTCATCTTTTTGAGGGGACGATCGGCGAAAACGCCGAACCGGGATTTGTGGGGGCAGCGTCGATGCTGTTTTACGGGTCTCTTTATTTGTTCATTTATGGCGCTGCAACGGTTTGGCTATGGTTCATCTGCAGTTTCGTTTTCCGAGACACAGCTCGTGGTTTGAGACAAGTTGAGACCTTCAAGACCCAAGGTTTCGATGAAATGAAGAGTACTTTTTTGCTGTTTGCTTTCAGTTTTGCAGTGGCCGGTTCCCCATTTTTGATGCTGAGTTCATATATCTCGGCACCCATCAGGTTTTTGATTGCTCCGCTGTTGCTGATCGTTGCCTGGTTCAATCAATGGCCATTTATCGGCGTAGATTTTGAACCGTTCAAGACTTTCAAGACCGAACCGAGTGATTGGAAACAGTTTTATATCTACGTGCTGGGGTTAGCGTTCGCTTCCTGCCTGGGAGGTTTGTTCTATCACGTGCCCTATTGTGGGATCATTGGGGCCACGATTATGGTTGTCGCAACACTTGCGTTTTCGGCAATTACAGGTTGGCACTCCGGACGGATGATCAGGAAGTTGGACGACCCGATTTAGTCCGGATAATTGTTCGTCGTTTAACGCCAATACCGTTGGAAGTTTGCCACTGAATCCTCGGAAGTAACCTGGTCGTCCTGAACTGAGTGGAGCGAAGTGAAGGATCTCTCGTATTTTTCGTGAAATTCTTCGGTCGCTGACGCTCTCTCAGAATGACTTGTGTTA
>CAMYNE010000071.1 GCA_947259675.1 uncultured Pirellulaceae bacterium | reverse complement strand
GAAAGGTCAACAGCCACTTGGACGCACTCAAAGACTTTTTCACCCTGTTCCGCCGCCCCCCAACGCAAATCGGATGGAAGCGCGTCGATTTATCAAGCAACGCACTCCTGGAACAACCTCGAGCTACAGGCGAAAACAGCCTGAGACGGTGAGCCAAATCAACGTATCAATTGTTTAACGCCAATATCGTTAGAGTAATGAGCGGTATTGCGTTAAATCATTACAAGCCAGGTTTGGAAAAATCACTGAGCTAAGCGCGCGTCGCGGGTGAACCTCCAATATTCAGGGGAAGATAACCAGCAATCATCCCCATCGCCAAACCCGCACCATGAGCCCAATTGGCGATGTTGCCCATGAAAAATGATCCCACAAAAAGCCATGCCACCAAAATAATGATCGTCGACTGTTGTAATCGAAAACCGCTCGCTGGATCCACCAGGGACTTTACCCAGATGAAGCCAAACAATCCGTATACGACGCCAGACATGCCGCCCAACGCCATAATCAAATGACCATTCGCCATGCCTGGAACCGACCCGCCAACTTCTTTCGGTACCAGGCATTGAAATAGGTTCGATATCAACGCAACGACCACGACCAGCACGGCCATCCAAAACATGCCGTACCGGATTTCAATCATCCTCCCGAATTGGAACAGCCACAACATGTTAAAAAGAATGTGCATGGATCCAAAGTGAATGAAAATCGGTGTGATCAGTCGCCAGACTTCACCGCGTTTAACGCTGGCCAATCGAACATTTGAATTCTCGACATCATTATTATATTTCTGCAGAACCAACTCGGCTTCCGGTGGAGCAATAGAAGTGAATGAAAGCGCTTGGAGCGTATCATTACTTCCCATGTCAGCATGACCGAAGTTTGTAAGCAAGGCGACTACGCAACACAGAACGATCAACAAGATCGTCAGGGGAGTTCGCCGGGCCACACCCCCTTTCCTGGAAATCTGGACGACGTTTTTCTGAAACTGTCGCCGTTTATTCTCTTCTTCTCTCGCGATTTCAGCCGCCCTCTCCAGCACGCCTTGGTAACGTGAATTATCAGGATCAATTTGAAACCTGTTGAATTCTTCGAGCGCGCGTTCCTGTTCGTCTTCTTCCTTGACCCAAATCTCCCATACTCCATCTCGTTCTTCAATTTTTGGCGAGATGTTTTCGGTCAGCATGTAGGCCGCAAATCTTTTCGCGAGACTCTCTTCGCTCAGTTCCCCTATTAATCTCATCTTAACGCCGCGTTCCCTGGGTGTTGACGATTGCCGCAATGTGCCGGAATTCTTCCGCCGCCCATCGTAATCGCCAGTCGCCGTACTGGCGATACGTCGGCCGAAAACCTCGTAATACAGTGGATCGTTTCACTGACATACGACTTATTCGCGTTTGACCGGCTAGGCAGAACCGGGCTCATCGAGGGCGAACGATCTCGAACCTTCGCCCCATGCTATCAGTTGAGCAAATCGAGCAAACAGCCATTTTTCTGCTGATGAACTGCTGTCAAACGACATCAGAATCCAAGTCGATGTTGCATCATCCGTTCAATTCCGAGAAAGTTCGCCGCCAATTTCTGAATCCGCCTCTATTGGGCGTAACTGCAAACGCACACATAATGACAAACGAAACACCATCGACCGCTCCTCACGCCGATTTTGGCAAACCCGTTCCCATGAGTGGAACTTCCAACGATTCTCGGGCAACTGTCGAATCGGATATCAGCACTGACGTTCCGTCGCGTTTTCAAAACCGACCCGATTCAGAAAACCTGCTCGACGATCAGTTGGTCAATCAAACCAAGAAGCAGATTCGCGCGCTCGTTCAAGAGATTTCGGTCTTAGCCAAGACCGATTGTAGTCGAGAAGACTTCTTTGAAGGCTTTTTGACACGGACGGCCAGCGCACTCGCCTCGGTTGGGGGAGCCATTTGGATCCGTGATGCAGAGGATTCACCGTTACAACTGCATTATCAAATCAACTTGAAACAGACTTCGCTCGCTGACGACGAGCAAGCGCAAAAGCAGCACGGTCAGCTTCTGAACAAGTTGGTTGAAGCAGGCGAACCGATGTTGGTTGCCCCGCAGTCCGGAACCGCGAGTGACGAAGATGCTGGAAACCCGACTGAATATTTGCTCGTCGTGGGTCCGCTGTTAATTGATCAGCAAACCATCGGACTGGTCGAAATCTTCCAGCGGTCGGGGGCTGGCCCCACCACACAACGTGGCTATTTGCGATTCTTGAATCAGATGTGTGAGATCGCCAGCGAGTATCTAAGTAATCAAAGGCTCCGATCTTTCGCCGAACAACAATCCATGTGGCAACAGCTGGAACAATTCATTCGAACTGTTCACCAGGGGCTCGACACAGATCAGACGGTTTACACGATTGCGAATGAAGGTCGCCGCCTGATCGACTGTGATCGGGTCAGTGTGGCGATTGCGCACGGTCGGCGAATGCGCATCCGCAGCGTCAGCGGGCTCGATTCGATTGAGCGTCGCGCGGAACAAGTCAAAAAGCTGGGTGGTTTGGCCACAAGGGTATGTCGCACGGGAAAGTCTCTGTGGTACAACGGCGACGATTCGGACCTGCCTCCCCAAATCGAAAAAAAGCTCCACGACTACGTGGACAAATCCCATAGCAAGATGCTGGCGATTGTCCCGCTTAAGGAAGTTCAACCGCTCGATAGTGAATCAGCGACGAACGCGTCGGCGGTTGGCAAGCCGATCGGCGCGATCATCGTTGAGCAACTCAAAGACTCTCGAATTTCGCCCACGCTCGAGAAACGAGTAGAAATTGTGGTCGAACACAGTCAAACCGCGTTAACGAACTCGTTCGAGCATAATGGCATTTTCCTCATGCCGGTCTGGCGAGCGTTGGGGCGATTGATGTCGCTGTTCCGTGGTGGAAATCTGGTCAAGACCACATTTGCGATCGCCACGCTTGGGTTAGTCGTTGCATTTTTGTGTTGGTATCCGTATGCGTTTGCGTTGGGAGCGAGCGGAGTCTTGAAACCTCAGATCCAGCACGAGGTATTTGCTCAAGTGGATGGAGTGTTGCAGGAAATCCTGATCCCCAATGGCTCCGACACGATTGTCGAAGAGGGACAGACTTTAGCGATCATGACAAACAACGACTTGCGAGTCGAAATTGATCACCTCGAAGGTGAACTAAATCGGACCCGGAAGCAAATGGATACCCTGCAGTTTTCACGCGTTGAAGACATGGATCGGATCGACGCTATTATGCTCAGCGGCGAGTTCTCCAAAGCCCAGGTAGAGGAAAAAAGCCTGCAACGTCGTTTGGAGATCAAGCGGAATCAGGAAAAGCTACTGGCAATCCGCAGTCCGGCACGCGGTCGTGTGGTCAATTGGCAAGTTCGTCAAAACCTGCTCCGCCGCCCGGTAAATCGTGGCCAGAACTTGATCACCATCGTGGATCCAGACACGGAATGGGAAATCGAACTGGAAATGCTCGAGAGACGCGTGGCCCATCTCATGACCTCGATCCGTAACTCACAAGACTCTCTCCAAGTCACGTTTGCGCTCGTCTCCCATCCCGGCGAAGAATTCACAGGCCAAGTTGTGTCGGTCGATCAAAAGCTCGAAGTTCATTCGGACGACGGAAACTCGGCTTTGGTTCGAATTGCGTTTGACAATCAACAAGTGCCCGAAGATTTGCTGCGCTCCGGGACCCGCGTCACCGCCAAAGTTCATTGCGGAAAACGCTCGATCGGCTACGTCGTGTTTCATGAGCTAATCGAAACGGTACAATCAAGTGTGATGTTCTGGTTTTAGTTCGTCGAACATAGTTCCCTTCGTTTTACCGTTGCCCAACGGGCGCTATTTGCGTTTCGAAACGCGGGGCGTTGCCCACGCGGTTAAACGAAACGAACATGCGGTCAGCTTAACTGAAATTGATTGCCGTTACAGTAACACAGGTACTGTTTTGATTTACGTTTGGATTACCCTTTTTATTCTAGCCGTGATGGTATTTTGGGTGACCAATCTGTTCGGCCTGCCAGGTAACTGGATGATCATTCTGATTGCAGCCGTCTGGATTTGGCTTGGTCCAAGTCAAGAACCATACGATGTCGACTGGACCATCTTCGTCGTGTTAGTAGTTTTGGCATCCGTAGGAGAGGTGATCGAGTTTGGAGCCTCCATTGTCGGCACGAAGGGGCTGGGCGGGTCTAAAGAGGGCGCAACCGCATCATTGATCGGCTCAATCGTCGGTGGAATCGTTGGAGCCGTGTTTGGATTGCCGATTCCGGTCGTTGGCTGGATCATCGGCAGCGTGCTTTTTGCGTGCATCGGGGCACTCGTTGGTGCAACTTTGGTTGAGAAGCTGTCTGGAAAGCCGATGAAATCAAGCCTGAAGATTGGCGGCGCAGCATTCGTTGGACGCATGCTGGGTACGGTCGGAAAGATCACACTCGGTTCGGTAATGGCGATCGTCGCGATCGTAAGCCTATTTTTTTAGCCGTCTGTGTATGATATTGATTGGCAAACCAACTAAATATTACTGTTGTTCAAAACTGCTAGCTCCTATAATTGCAGTCAAAGCCGGACAATCGACTCTCCGTCAGCTCTAATCATCCGAAGCTCTCAATATCGGTAATGGCCAGTGCCGATTTTTAGATCACCGCGACATTTTCCGAGATCACTATCAGACTACAACAAAAAAATTGTTGAATTGGATAAATCAATGAAGACGCAGATATTTTCGATCGCCTTTTGTCCTGTTATTGTTTTGTGTGTTTGTCTGTGTGGCCAAATCTCACTTGCTCAGAATCAGGATTTCTCCCGTACCCAGCGCCCCGCTGTTTATCGTTCAACCGAATCGGGTAGTTCGAGTTTCGCGTCCAAAACGGCTTCCGATGGGTCTCCGATCATTGCCTGCGTGGTGCAGTTGATAGTTGATGTCGATGTTCCAGCTCGAGAGACAGGACTGCTCAAAGACATGCTCGTCGTCGAAAATCAGCCGGTCCAACTTGGCCAGTTGCTTGCCAATATCGACGATCAAATGTCGCAGCGCGCGCTGGAGCAAGCCAAATTCAAGCATGAATTGGCATCACGTCGAGCAACCGACCCGACTGAAATTCAAGCTGCGGAAGACAAGCTGAAACTCACGCAGAGCGAATATGAAACGAACTACAGGCTATGGGGCAAGGGGTCGAAAACAAAGCAAGAAGCCCAACGTTCAAAATACTCGCGCGACATTTCGGTGCACGAGTTGACGAGCGCTAGAAATTCCAAGGAACTTGCGGAAATTGAGGCAATCACGGAACTTGTCAATGTAAACGCCGCTCTCGACAGTATCGCCCGGCACAAAATCACCTCCCCAGTCGACGGTCATGTCTTTAAGATTTACAAAGATCCTGGCGAATGGGTCAACGCGGGCGAAAAAATTATGCGGATCGCTCCATTAAGTCGACTGCGCGTGCACGGAACCATTAGTGCCAAGGAATGGGACCCGTTCGAAGTCGATGGAAATCCGGTCACCGTATCGGTCAAATTGGCACGCGGTCGCGTTGAGACGTTTTCCGGCAGGGTCGTTCAGACGGAGCTGGAACAACGCGGCAACAATCTTTATCTGGTTGTCGCGGAAATTGACAACCGTTACGAACCCAACACTCGGCACTGGATCCTGCAACCACAAAGTCGCGTTGAAATGACGATTCACGTCAATAGTCCGGCGCCCATCGACAATCAAAGCGCCGCTCAACCACCAGCTTCGGGTCGGAACCGATAACACGAGTTGTTATGGCGTCACAACTTTTCGGGCTGACATGGATTCGCGCAAAGGCGCCAAAACGCAAAGCCAATACGAACTGAGAAAAAGTTTGCAAAAACGATGCGTGGCAGAAACCAACTTGACGATGTCAATTACTGGCAATTTACTTTTCTTTGCGTCTTCACGTCTTTGCGCGAGTCACTCAACTGCTGATGGCACTCTAAAAACGGGCGAAGCTTGAAATGAGCAATCCCCTGTTACCGTGGAATTGTCATCCAAAGAAAAGCTTTTCCGTTTTCATCAACGCGGACTTCCTGTTTCATCTTTGGTTTAGTCTGGGCTAGTAGTTTCGTCACGGCGACCATGTATGCGGTCTTCTTTTTGACGAGTGTTACTTTCGTGGTGGCCAGATCAACGCCTCCTCTGGCCATTGTGTTTTGATCATAGATGAAGGGAATGCCGATCCGCTGTTCGAATCGGTCGAGAATATCTTTGAGCGGATAGTCCCGAATCTCGATGTTGGTGAGGTTGTCCAACAATCTGGGTTCTACTTGGTCAACCGGTTTTTCGATGGGCCATCCGATCGGCCAGTTTTCCTCCGCTGACCTGGCGTCAACAATCCGGATTTCCAACGGCTTGCCTTGGTCCCGATAGGGTTGGACGACGAGTCCCAAGGGTCGGATGACCGCGGCCAAAGCAGTGCCCGCAGACATTCCCTGGAGCTCTTCATGGACGGGAGCGTCGCCCGACAACGCGCGATTTGCTGTCCTGTCGAAGACGACTCTTGTTTTGAGGCGGCGGATGATATGCTCAACAACCTTGGCCGAGCTGATACCCTTCGTCGGTATGGCTACGACCGCACATAGCTCGTCGTGAAGGCCAACAAGCTGTTCGGAAGTCAATCCAAAAGCCTTTTTGTCCGCCAAAGCGACTCTGGAACCGTCATCTCGCAGCTTCTGTATGTAGGCCCTGATTTGTTGCGAATCACCGATCGAAAAACGGCCCCCGGGCAGCACCAGTTTTCCTCCCTCGATGACGCCCGTCACCACGATACTGGTGGCGCCGCCCATCTCCAGCTCCTCAACCTTGACTTCGACGGCTCCAAACGCCGTGCGTGAGCGGACTCGATCGGCGCCGACGTTGGAGAGCATTTCCATCCAACGCTGCTGGGTGGTAATTT
Organism: uncultured Pirellulaceae bacterium; assembly: GCA_947259675.1. Classification (GTDB taxonomy): domain Bacteria; phylum Planctomycetota; class Planctomycetia; order Pirellulales; family Pirellulaceae; genus Mariniblastus. Next base: position 1,061 of record CAMYNE010000071.1, on the reverse strand, counting down.
CAGCCCGTTCACCGGAAGCGATTTCCAACTGAATGATCCGTCTCTGAGCAGACGCAGTATCGACGACCGTCAACAGAAAAACAGCACACCAGAAAAGATGGCAAACAGCCAACAGTTGTCGCTTCATCGGTGACTCCCAGGGGAACGAATACTGCGGCCGACGACATTAGTCGCTGACGCCGTATCGACCAATGCAATAGATCGCGTTAAACAGGTCTCGAATACCGATCTTTTTACCTTCATCGTAACCGCGACTCTCGTAAGAAATAGGCACTTCGGCGAAGCGGTAACCTCGCCGGGCTAGTTTTGCCGTTAATTCCGGTTCAATGCCAAATCGATTCTGTTCGATCGTGAGATCTCGAAGAACTTGTTTGCTGAAAGCTTTATAGCAGGTTTCCATGTCCGTGAGTTTCAAGCCACTGAGAAGATTTGAGGCTCCAGTCAACACGGCATTTCCCATCCGATGGATCCACGATTCGTCTTGCTGTTCCTCACCGATAAACCGCGAACCATAAACCACGTCAGCTTCGTCTCGCAAAAGCGGCTCCAGGATACCGGGTATGTCTCGCGGATTGTATTCAAGGTCGGCATCCTGAACAATGATGTAATCGCCCGTAACGTGTTGCAGACCGGTTCGCAAGGCCGCCCCCTTGCCCTCGTTCTTTTCTTTGAGAATGACTTTGAGACCGGGAACATCGACCAACTTGAGCAAAATGTCACGGGTGCCGTCGGTGCTGAAGTCGTCCACAATCACGATCTCTGTATTCAACGGCAACGCTGCCACGCGACTGATGACCAACCAGAGCGTTTTTTCTTCGTTGTAAACCGGAATGATTACGGACAGTTTGTAGGCCGTCATGTCAATCTGGTTGTCGACGGCATAGGTCTCTGAATATTCGGCCAATTCCGCGGCCACCAGCGAACTCGTATCTACCAGCCGATTAAGAATCTGCTGGAGCATTTCGGTGTTGTCTTCGCGGAGTTTTGTCTGCTGGTTGGTCACAATTTGGCTCATGATTCATTCACTCACAACAATTATACCCGCTCATTGACTCAAACAA
>CAMYNE010000070.1 GCA_947259675.1 uncultured Pirellulaceae bacterium | reverse complement strand
GTCCACAGGCGTTAACGAGCAAACGAGCAAACGAGTAAGTCATTCTGAATTGAGTGGAGAGAAATGAAGAATCTACGTTGCTTCGTGAAAAATCCAACGAAAATGTAGACTTGATCTTCACGGCGCTGCGCTTGTTCAGGATGACTCGGATGTTTCTCGACTGTCGATTAATATTTGCAAAATAATTTCTCACACTAACGACGATCGAGAACGATATGAGTTCGACCTTGAAATACAACGTGCTCAACGATCAGCTGGTGGAATTTATCAATGCCCAACGTTCGCATGCCGACGATAATTTGTTGCAGGAACTGCGCATCGAAACCGCCCAGTTTGGCGACGATGCAGGAATGCAGATCTCGGACGCACAAGGCTCATTCTTGACGATCATCACGCGGTTACTGGGCGTTCGTTCGGCTCTCGAAATAGGTACGTTTACCGGTCACAGTTCCATTTGCATCGCCCGCGGATTGCCGGAAGACGGAAAACTGATCTGCCTTGATGCGAGTGAGGAATGGACGGCGGTCGCGCAAAGATATTGGGCCAAAGCTGGTTTGACCGAAAAAATCGAGCTGAGAATTGGCGATGCGATTGAATCGCTCAAGTTGTTGTCGGAACACGATCCGTTTGACCTCGTTCATATTGACGCTGAAAAAACACTCTACGATCAGTTTTTTGAAAGTGCCCTGCCCCACGTCCGTCAAAACGGCTTGATCATTTTCGACAACATGTTGTGGGGGGGACGTGTGGTTGATCAGGATCCCGATGAGCGCACCCAGGCTGTTTTCCAAATGAACCTCAAACTCGCCAATGACCCCCGTGTCGAAACAGTTTTGATTTCTATCGGAGATGGAATTCAGTTCTGTCGCAAGAGATGACGTTGAGTCGGTTGTCAAATGGCGGAGTCTTGGAGGCAAAGCTAAACGCTGCGTCACGGGTGCCGGTTAATGAGTCCGGGACTGATGAAGGCGTTTTCGTGGCCTTCGTTCAACCGCGTGCCCATCGGGCCGCATTTTACCGGTCCAAACGTGCGGGGCGTTGCCCACGCGGTTAAACGCGATTGTGGACCCGACCTCGTGTAGTAATTTTTGGTTAACAGTCTTAAACTTGCGACATGATTGATTTTAAAGACATGCAGCGGCGGGTTCTCGAGCTCGTCAATTCGAATGACTATCATCCCATCAAACCTCGCGTCATCGCCAAACAACTGCGATTGGACGATGATGGCGAACGTACTCTAAAGAAAGCCCTTAAACGACTCGTGAGAGAAGGCCGCGTGGCTTGGGGGCCAAAACACCTCGTGATGAAGGTCTCAAAAAAGGCCGCTCGCGATGAAGCGATCGGGATCTTTCGACGTAACTCGGCAGGATATGGATTTGTAACTCCCGAAGGTTCAACCGTCACCGATCGCAGCGATGACATTTATATTCCAAAAACAAAAACGGCTGACGCCTCCAATCTGGATATCGTTCGCATCCGGATCTCCCGGACACGGAAAGGGTCCGAAGTTCGTATTAGTGGCCGCGTGATCGATGTGCTGGAACGTCGGACCAACCGGTTTGTGGGAACCTATCGGGAACGCGGGAGTTACGGAATTGTGGTCGTTGACAACGGCATTTTTGAATCGGGAATCCTGGTCGGTGATGCGGGTGCCAAGAACTGCCGTGTCGGTGACAAGGTCGTCATCGAGATGGCGAATTTCCCTTCGGCGACAGAAGACGGCGAGGGCGTGATTGTCGAAATTCTTGGGGAACGCGGTGCCCCGGGAGTAGACACGCTCATGATCATCCGCGAATTCGATTTGCCTGAGGAATTCCCCGAGTCGGTGCTGGATGAAGCGCGGGAGCAAGCGGAACACTTCGACGAAGTTATCGCAGACGGTCGTACAGACTTTACCAAAGAAACTGTGGTAACGATCGATCCCAAAACCGCTCGTGATTTTGACGATGCGATCTCACTCAAGAGGATCGAAAATGGTCATTGGCAACTTGGCGTTCACATCGCGGACGTCTCACACTTCGTGCCTATTAAATCTGATTTGGATGACGAAGCGTATCGACGTGGTACTAGTGTTTATCTGCCCGACAAAGTCATCCCGATGTTGCCGGAGTTGATTTCAAATAATCTCGCTTCGCTGCAACCGGATCGAATTCGATACACGATGTCGGCTGTGATTGAGTTTACGGAAGACGGCATTCCCGTTTCGACGGATCTGCATCGCGGCGCGATCAAAAGTGCTCAACGATTCAACTATATGGAAATCGACGAATATCTGGAGGACGATAAACCCTGGAGAGAACGGCTGTCACTGCCTGTTTTTAAACTCGTCCGCGAAATGCACACGCTCGCCATGAAGTTGCGTAAACGCCGAATGGACCGGGGAAGCATCGACTTGAATTTACCGGAAATCAAGATCGATCTGGACGAAGATGGTCGGGTTTCCGGTGCCCATACGGTGGATAATACGGAGAGCCACCAGGTAATTGAAGAGTTCATGTTGGCGGCAAATGAAGCCGTCGCTCAGGCGATGGCTGATCAGAAGTTGTATTTAATACGGCGAATTCATGAAGCACCTTCCGAAGCGAAACTGAAGGATCTCACCAAATTCGTCAATCAACTTGGGATCCACTGCAATAATCTGCAAAGTCGTTTTGAAATCAAGCGAGTCGTGGCCGAGGCCGAGGATATGCCTGAACGCCACGCCATCCACTTCTCGATTCTGCGGGCGATGCAGAAAGCCGTTTATAGTCCGCGCGAAATCGGGCATTACGCGTTGGCCAGCGACGCTTACTGCCATTTTACATCGCCAATTCGCCGTTATCCGGACCTGGTGATTCACCGGGCGATTGGCGACTTGATCGATGGGAGGCGACCCTCCAGCGACTTTGACCGTTTGACCAAGCTGGGAATACACTGTAGCGATTTGGAACGTCGAGCGGAGCTGGCCGAACGCGAATTGAAAAAACTGAAATTGTTGAATTTTCTGGTTGACAAAATCGGAACGGAAATGGAAACGGTCGTCACAGGGGTCGAACCGATTGGCTTGTTTGCTCAAGGGATCGAATTGCCAGCCGAGGGGTTTTTACCTGTTTCAAATCTGCCCCATGATCGTTACCAGTTTGATCGGACTTCAAAGACTTTGACGGGATTCCGCGCGGGTAACGAGTTTCGCCTGGGCGACCATCTGCGAATTAAGATTTCGTTGGTTGATCCAGACCAAAGATTGTTGGAGTTTGCCCTCGTGAGCGTCCAACGGGCCAAAACGATTAAGACTTCCAAGTCTCGCAAACCTGTTCGCGCTGCCAAGAATGAAAAGCAACATTCAAACGCATCAAACGAACTACCTTGGGAACAAATACGAGCCAGCGGGCCCAGCGGAAAAGGTAGGAAACCGCGCAAGCACAAGTGAGGCAGGTGCTACCCCACGTCGCCTATCGATTCCTTCGGCGACCATTTCTGTTTCGGTTTTCATTCGAACCGAACATCGCTTTTGGCGTGGCTCCGTAGGCGAGATCGAACGCCTGATCAAACGGCGTCTCTTGTCGAAGCAGCTTTAGCAACTTGGTGAATCGACCGGAATCCGAGCGCAGCTGTTTCACAAATACGTACGCAACCAAAGCCGCCTGATGTTCGGCAAGTTTTCCGTCAAGGAAATCATCGGGCTGCTGCATTTCGGCGATCACGACCGCGGCCTGGCTATCCCAGCCTTTTACTGTATCGTCCCTTGGAAACGTTCTGGCAGCGACCCAGAAACCGACGCCATCAGCAAACCAACGTGGAACATCCGGCGAAAGAGAGGCAATTTTAATCGCGGCAAGTTGCTGAGCCAACGAAACCTGAACGTCCTCAGGCTGCTTGCCACGCTTGATCAGTAGTGAAGAGAATGCGTCAATCGTGGAGTAGCCCCAGTAACCGTTCATTTCTTTTGGTAACGGATGTCGAACGATCATGGTGCCGAACTCGCTAAAGTCATATTGGCGTTGAAACACAAAAATGGATGAATTGCCTTTCAAGAAGACGCCGTTATCTTGCAGCTTGAGGCTGGAACGAATTTTTGGAATCAGCTTTTCTGCAATTTCGCTCACGGCTTCGAGTTCGTCGACGCCGTTCGTTCCAAAAACATAAAAATTTTCCGATTGGAATGAGTCGGGTGCGATGTCGGGCATTGCCAAATTCCAATTGGCCTCGGCTTTAGCTAAACGATCGACTTTAAGTTCATCGTGGCTTTGAGAATCTGCTTTTCGTATCGTTGCGACAGTTCGCGTGTCGAGTCCTGGTTCACGACCGTCAAAGGCAGCCCCTTCGTCGATCCAACGGCGGACTATGTCGATCGTTTGATCGTCAAGTTTACCGGAAGGAGGCATCACGTTGGATCCGTTCGCCGCAGTGAGCCTTTGCATGATCAGGCTGTCCATGCTGCTACCAGCCGAAAATGGGCTTCCTGAGTCGCCACCGCGTATAAATCGGGCAAACGTTCCCATGTTCAAGTTGCCTCGCGGGTTGTTGCTGTCAATGTGACATTGGGCGCAGTTTTGAATCAAAATCGGGGCCACGTGAAGGCCAAACGAAACCGTCTCTTTTCCAGTTGGAGTGGCAATATTCACGGGGGCGCGATTTCTGTTTGGGGCAGGAACGAGTTGTCTCAGATTCTGTGTTGGATCATCGCCGTCGAATTTAGCGCCTTGCGAAATCCAGTTTTTGAGCATTTGCAAATCGGTTTCTTCGATGCTTCCGCCCGGTGGCATCTCTTCATTTACAATCATTTGAATCATCCGACTATCATCGGGCATGCCGACAGCCACCATCGTGCTTTGGCCAAGCGCGTTGTAACTGGCCGCACTAAAATTCCCGGAAGTGCGATTGACATGACATCGACCACACCGAGCCACCAAAAACGGGGCTACGTCTTCCTTGAAGCTGACCATTTTTTGGTCGTCCGAAACCGGAGCCGGTAGAGGTTTCAATTCTGGCGGCTTTTGACCTTCAGCGGTCAACAGTTTATGGGCGTTTACAAGTCGTTCATATTCGGGCTTCAGTAATTCAATCAGTTCCTGATCCGCACCATTGGCGAGTTTTTCCAGTCGCTCCTGAGCATCAGAAATGGACTCCAGTGAAGCCTCGAAATTCTCGGCTTTGAACAACCGGCCCGCTTTGAGAATCAACGCGTTGATCCTGCGGACTTGACTTTTTTCTTTGTTCGTCGGTTCATCTGCTGAGGCCACAACCTGCAACAGGCAGATCGTTGTCAACGAAACGAGTAGAACTGCGAAAACAAGATGCGTCAGATTTCGATGCGATGATCTCATTGTCAATAAGCCTCAAAGTTTCCTTACACCTCATTGTAAGTGGCGGCCCGCCAATCGCCACTCCGAGGTGTGAGATTATTGCAATCCGATCGTCGTAAACGGACCCGTGTTCCGTAACCCTGAAAAATTCCGAGGGTTTGCGCGAACGGCACCGGGATTGTTCTACGACTTTAAAAGCTCACAACCACTCCGAGTTTGCGAAGTTCTGCTTTCTAAGTGCTGAAATTAATCGCGATCATGAGTACCAGGAGCAAAGCGATAAACATGAAAACGATGAAGAGCGCCAGCGCCCATCCTGGGATTGGCGGTTGATTCGAGCGTGGCCTCGGGAGCGGTTTTTTTGATCCGGAAGGCGAAATCAATGGTTTTCCCGATTTTGAGGTTGTAATCGCAAATGGCGATTGTGTTGCATTTCGTGGGGTCTTTGCGACGCCAGCATCCTTGAGTTTTTTGGAAGATGTAGAACCAGCAGTTTTGGCCTTGTTCTTTTGGGTTTTGATCTCCAGACCAGTCAGTGGTGGTTCGGCGGGAAGTTCTCCCGACTCGCGGAACGACTGCAAAAGACTCGTAAGTTCAAAGCTGCTTTGCGGACGTTCATTGACGTCTTTCTTCATCATCAGCTCGCAGACTTTGACCAGCGGTTCGGGACAATCGGGGCGACTGTCTGTGATGGGCGCGGGATCCCTGGTTTGATGCATCGCAATTCGTTGTGCCAAAGTTCCTTCCGGAAACGGAGGATGGCCCGTCAACAAGAAATATAGCGTGCATCCAAGACTGTAGATGTCGGCTCGATGATCGACTTCGTGGCTATTCACGGCTTGCTCTGGGGCGAGATAATCAGCCGTTCCCATGACCTTTTCGTTGTACAGCACGGTCAACGATTCCGTCTCTTCCCGCATCAGCGCCAAACCGAGGTCAAGTATTTTTACGACTCCGTCCCGGGCGAGCAGCAAGTTGGCAGGTTTGATGTCACGATGGACGAGGTTTTTTTGATGAGCGTGACGGAGCCCTTCGGCGGCCTGCATCACATAGTCGATTCCCTTTTCAAACGACAACGGACCGTCTTTTTTGACCAGTTCGTAAAGGTCAATTCCGTCGACCCATTCCATCACCATGTAGTGAGTATCAGCCTCGTTGCAAATATCGTAGATTCGGACAATGTTCGGATGGTTCAAACTCGCAGCCGCTTTGCCTTCGCGGTAAAAACGGTCAAGGTAACTCTTGTCGCTTACTCTCTTTCGAGGAAGTACCTTAATTGCGCGTTTTTGACCGGACAGTTTGTGTTCCGCCAGGTAGACACTGCTCATTCCACCGGTCCCGAGGTGACCAAGCAGTTTGTACTTGCCAAGAAAAAATCCCTTGTATTTTCCGGCAAGGAGTTTGTCGCAATGCCATTGCGTCAGTAAGCCTGAACGGATCAGATGCGCTGTAAGATCGTCGACCCTGACCGATTTGCCATTTGACTTTCGAGATAATTCCTGAAGCGCATTTTTTAAGCGATCTTCCGCAACGATTCCGCTGCGTTCCAAGATGTTCAAAAAACTTTTGGCGCTTGGTTCCGCCATTTATTAAGCCTCTTCGACTGATTCCCGGTCGCCGTTTTCGGCTATGATTCGTTTGGGAATCCGGAGTACACCAAAATCTGGACGACGACTTGTTTGGCTAGGTTCACAACTTCACATTTCGGCTAGCCGTCGCTGTGGTTGTTGATAACCTTATTTTAGATTGAGCGTTGTCTGAATCATAGCAACAGTTTCCCTGGGGAACCACCAATCGACGGCATGTGACCGATCGCGGGTAGGCAAAACTCAGGTTGCAACGACTCTACAGATTTTTCTTTTTGAGCAGGAAGGCCCGTTTTTGAATCATCTTGGATTATTCGCGAAATTTTGGGAGCCAGGCAGAGTCAAAACCAGACTCGCAAAAAAGACAGGTCCCTTACATGCCAGCCAGATTTACTTTTTGTTTTTGCGACATCTACTTACAGGGCTGGACGACGTAGGCGACCTCCGTACCGTCGGGTACAGCCCGGTTGACAAACAAGCTCAATTCGAGGATTCGATTGAGCTCTCCTGGAAACTGACGCCGCAAAGCGATGGAGATCTGGGGGAGCGAATGGAGAAGTTTTTTGTATGGGCTCATCAGAAAAACCGGGAATTTTCTGATCCGGGTGACCGATCGTGCGTGGTCTTGATCGGTTCAGACACGCCTCATTTGCCGATCAAGTTTATTAGCGACGCATTTGATCTGCTGCTGCATCAGTCGGTCGTTCTGGGCCCTAGCACCGACGGCGGATACTATCTCGTTGGAATGTCTGAAAAATGCTATCCGATTTTCGAGAATGTCGACTGGAGCACGGACCGAGTGTTGCAACAAACGATTGATCGAATGGAGCAACATCAACTCGATTACGCGTTTCTTCCACCAATGACCGACATCGATCACTTTGAAGACCTGATTGAACTGACGGATCAGCTCATTACAAAGCCAGAGAATTTTGCAGCAAGAGATCAGGACTTACTTGAGGCAATCGAAAACATTACGGGCGGAGGGCGTCGATGACCGATCTCGTTATTGTCGGAGCCGGAGTGATCGGCCTTTCCACAGCTTACGAAGCGGCCACTCGCGGTGCGAAAGTGACAGTCATTGACATCGCTCAACCTGGCAAACAGGCTTCCTGGG
>CAMYNE010000069.1 GCA_947259675.1 uncultured Pirellulaceae bacterium | reverse complement strand
CTCCCGGACCCTCACGTGTCGTCGGGAGAGGGTGTCGAGTCGCCGTAAAGTAAGTGCCGCAGGGCCAGCGGCCCGCGTGTTTTATGGCCGCACAAACATGGTAATGGTCCGCATTGTGCTCGGACGCGCACGCCGTTGGCGTTGCGGTTAAACGCGCAAAACCTCATTTGCCGTTAACCAATTCATCAATCTGAGTCTCTTTTATTCCGCGGAGAGAGAAGCGATAATAAACTCCCCTTGATGACTTCCAACTAATTCCGGAGAGGAAAGATCAATGTCTGAAACGCAAGAACAAAGTTTTCACATGCCAACGCCGGGAGCTGAGCATGAGCACTTAAAGCCCTTTGAAGGTACGTTTTCGGCCGAAGTCAAGATCTGGATGGGACCTGGCGACCCAGTTGTCTCGACAGGCGAAATGGTCAATGCGTTTCAGCTGGGTGGACTGTACCTTCACCAGGATTACACCGGTGACGAAAACGAAAGTCCATTCCCCAGCTTCATGGGTAAAGGCTATTGGGGCTTCAATTCCACGGCCCAACAATACGAGGGTTTCTGGATCGATAATGCGTCAACCAGCATGCAAATGGAAACCGGCAAGTGCGATACCGATGGCAAAGTTTGGGAAATGCGTTCGGAGTTTATCCATCCGGCGACCGGTCAAAAGATGAAAAAGCGGACGGTCATTACACTGGTTGATCAGGACCACCACAACATGGTCACTTATTTCCTGAACGACGGTCAGCCAGATTACAAGAATATGGAAATCAACTACATTCGAAAATCTTAGGAGCAAAAAAACATGGCAGGAATTGATTGGAGTTATCATCGGAGAGGCTGAAAGTCGTGCGGAAAAACGCAAGAGTTTCTTGCCAACGCAGGTATCAAAGCCAAACAGGAAGTCGACGCAAAAAAAGAAACGCAGGGAAAATCTGACGCGCTCAAATTGTTGGGTGCCGCGACGGACTTGTATGTCGCCAAAGGCAAGAAAGTCGTTCATCTCAACTTGAAGAAAGACAAACCAACCAGTGAAGAGTTGCTAAAACTGGCTCTCGGCCCGACGGGCAACCTCCGCGCACCAACCTTGCGAATCGGCAAAAAGTTGGTCGTCGGATTCAACGAGGAAATGTACGAATCCATTTTTGGCAAGGGATGATGGGTTCCATGATTTGGCATCGGTTAGATTTGGCCGTATAGTCTTTGAAACTGCTCATTGATTCCAAGAAAATATGCGGCGGCGGCTAGCGCTATTCCTCCGAGCACCATCATCCACCAGGCATTCATCGGCGCTTCCGTGTACGGCTTGTTCTCGGATTTGTAACTGAAAAAGAAAATATAGAACGGAATCAACAAAACCATTATAAACTGGCCCACGGAATCTTTGCATTCGAAGCACCGAACCAACCACCAAATGGTGACCCCAAAACTAATAAGTCCCAGGCATGGATTTATCACGAAAAAGTACGCTTTGGTAGCCGTCGTGATATCCAAGCTGAGGCCCATGCTGATCATTGCGATCAGTGCCAGGAAGTTGATTGACAAGACAATCTTCCATGCTTGTTCGCCACCACCTTCTTTTTTCCTTCGGCGTTTCTTCTTTTTCGATCCCCCGTCATCCGCGGACCTTTTCTTTTTTCTCCGCGGAGCCAAAGCAGGATTTTCAAACATCGCGGAGATGTCGTTCAGTTCCTCTTCAACTGGAACTTCCCCTTCAATGTCAGCGAACCCCGGATCAGCAACAAAATGGTTTGCTAAAGGATTCGCGGCCTGCGGGCTAGGTACCTCACCAAATAGATCGGGTTGTCCTTGAATCGGACCATCTAAACCCATTCTTGCCAATTCCGCAGTGTTAGCTGGATTGGCCACCGCTGACCGTTGTAGAGGACTTGTCTTCGCGACAGCCTTTTTCGGCGGGTTAACCTGAAACAGAGTGCTGCAAGATTTGCACTTCACAGGTTTGCCCAGCAATTCATCGGGCAAGCTGTATCTAGTTTTGCACTTGGGACAAGCAACCGCCGACGGCATTGTTAGCTCCGGTGTGTTCTGGACATCACGCGATCCACGCAATTTGACAACACATCCATTATAGTCTGAACTTATCAAACCGCTACGACGCAGATTTGGAACGGGCTTAATTATGACTCTTGTTTATCCGGTACCAAATCGTTTAACGACCAGCCGAAGGCGCCGTCTAGTCCGGGACCGAGCCGGCACTGGGAGCCAGCGCTGGGACTTGGCGGACAACGATGATTCCGAATCGAGGCCAGGGTAAGCCAGAATCAAGGCAGCGCCACGTCGACTTCACCTCCATTAACTGTTCCCAAGGCACGCCAGACTTCAAGATCGACGGACTCCGTAATAAAACCGGTCGACCCGTCCATGCGCCCCGAATTGACTCCACCAGCATGATAGGAACGCGCTGTCACAGCCGCATAGGTCGGGCGTGTCAAATCACGCCCCTCCTGTTGCGAATTGAAATCAATATCGTACACCTGTCCGTTATAGGTGTAGGGGACAAAAGTCTTCGGAGTAAATGTCGTCGTGAATCCGGCATGATGAACTCGACCATCGGTCCAAACCGTATGGCCGGTGTTACTGGATTGATCGGGGCCAAGTTTCAGTTCTCCGACTAACCCCTCGAATTGGTCGGACGATGTAGGTATCTGCGGGTCATAGCTTGGCACATTGCGAATGTAGCTGGTAAAAGCTCGAACGTCCGCGATCGCAAGTGTATTACTGGTCCCATCCAGAAAGTCGCGATGATGCGTCGGGAGCGAAACGCGAAAGGCACCGTCTCCCGTTCGCCCCGAGACTGGATCATAAATCAGCCAGGTTCCCATATTGAAACCGTAGCTGGTCGAATGCACATAATCTTGCCCCTCGCGAGTTCTCAAGCCAGCCTGTGCGTCGCTGGGGCAGCTATAGCTGGGCACCTTCATCGCAGGTACGCCTGTTTCAACTTGATCGTGCCAGTCTTCGTTGACATCAATCAAATTTCGAGCCGCCGCTTGCTCCATCATCGGCAAGATCTTGGCGTGAATCGACCAGGACCCACGAACGATTTCTGTTTGCGAGGCATTAAACGAAGTGGGATATTCCAGTAACGCCGACTCGTAGTTGGCAACCGCCACCAGGGATTGTCGAATATTGTTTGCACATGACGTTCGACGCGCCGCACCTCGAACCATCTGCACAGCGGGTAACAGCATTCCAATCAAAATCCCGATGATTGCGATGACGACAAGCAACTCGACAAGTGTGAAGCCAGTTCTAGCGCGACGAGGCGACGACCGGACACGATTCGCTTCAGGGGCCTGGTTGGCCAAATGTGTTGCAGACTGATAATCCATAGGACCATTGTTTTTGCGATTAACGCACTTTTCAAGACGCTGATGGAATTTCCCCCGACTTCGTGGCTGTCCAGCCACCAGAACGATTACAAACGGACTCTCCTTGTCCGGGCTTTGGACCAAGCCGTCTTCCTCCCGCACCGCAAAAAATCTGGCGTTTTGTTGTTTTTTGGTGAGATGCGGATAGGAAGCGACTACGCATTTGGATAGATTGTCTTTTGCATCGAACGATCAACAATATCTTTTGAAAATGTTTGATCCCGGCGACACTTTTTGCACGATTCGTAACCAAGAGATTCTTTTCAAGGACGAACGAATCGTCGACGCTACGAATTGATAAAAATGGCGACTGAACAACATGAATGTCTATAGTCGAGCCTACATCGACAGCCTCTACGAAGATTATCTTCAAGACCCCAAATCTTTACCGGCCGATTGGCAGCAGTTTTTTGACGATTTTGACCCGGCAGCCGATTTTAACGCGGCCGTGGGCCCTGCCGAACCAGCGGTTGTTTATAGCGAGGACGAACAAAAATCGTTATCTCAGCTTCAGGACCGAGTTGACCAACTGGTACGCGGATTCCGAGTTAGGGGCCACCTCGAAGCCAATATCGACCCCCTCGGTCGTCCCCGCGACACGAACCGCGAGCTCAACCCCGAGTCATACGGCTTGCTGCCCACCGATTTAAGCAAAACGTTTTCGGCTCGAACGGTGGATGGTCAGAACTTCAAGACGCTTGAACAGCTTGTCACTCAAATGCGGTCAACTTATTGCCGCAGCATCGGTGTTCAGTTCATGCACATCGACGATCATGCAGCGCGGAGTTGGGTGCAGAAACGAGTCGAGGGCTCCCAAAATCGAATCGAACTTGATCGCGAAACCCAGATTAGAATTCTCACCTGCCTGACCGATGCAGTGATCTTTGAAGAATTCACACGCAGAAAATTCATCGGTGCCAAGACGTTTTCGCTGGAAGGCGCCGAAACGCTCATCCCGCTCCTGACCTTGGCTCTTGAGAAAGCCGGCGAAGCAGGGATTAAGGAAGTTGTGTTGGGAATGGCTCATCGCGGCCGCCTGAATGTGCTCGCCAACATTATGGGTAAACGGGCGCAAAATATCTTCTGGGGCTTTGACGATCCGGACCCGGAAGTCAATCGCGGCGCAGGTGATGTGCTCTACCACCTGGGACATAGTAACGACTGGACGACGAGCACCGGAAAAAATGTGCACATCAGCTTGTGTTTCAACCCCAGCCATCTGGAATTTGTGAATCCGGTTGCGATGGGGCGCTGCCGTGCCAAAATGGATCGCGTCAACGACAAAAATCATACTCAGGGGATGACGATCTTGATCCATGGCGACGCAGCTTTTGCGGGAGAAGGCGTCGTTCAGGAAACTCTCAACCTCAGCCGTCTGGACGGTTACAAAGTCGGCGGCACGTTGCACGTGATCGTCAATAATCAAGTCGGTTTCACTACAGATGCTTGTGACGGACGGTCGACAACTTACGCCAGTGACGTCGCAAAAATGCTGCAGATTCCGATTTTTCATGTCAACGGCGAAGACCCGGAAGCCGTGGTCCAAGTGGTCACCTTGGCAATGGATTTTCGCCGAGAATTCCAACGAGATGTCGTGATTGACATGTATTGTTATCGGCGACTTGGTCACAACGAAAGTGACGAACCACGGTTCACGCAACCTACGATGTACAAAACCATTGATTCCCTGCAAACGGTTCGCGACAGTTACCTGAAGCGACTACTCAAATTGCAGGAGATCACTCAAGCTGAAGCCGACGAGATTGCAGCGACTCGTCGGGAAATGCTTCAAGTCGAATTTGAGATGGCGAGGTCTGCCGATAATTACAAACCGGACATGAAATCCCTGGAAGGCATTTGGTCCGGATACTACGGGGGGATGGAACGCGACGACGATCATGAAGACACCGGGGTCCCGACAGGCAAATTATCTTATGTGATGGGCAAATTGGCTGAATTACCGGAGAAATTTAATCTGAATCGGAAACTCAAACGAGTTCTCGAGGCCCGGAAAGATGTCGCCGATGGTAAACGCCCTGTCGATTGGCCGACCGCGGAACTCGCCGCGTTTGGCTCGCTGGCCATCGAAGGGCACCGTGTCCGGTTGTCCGGTCAAGATTGTGGTCGCGGGACTTTTTCGCAGCGGCACGCCGTTTTGTACGATAGCGAAACGGGCGAGCGGTTTACGCCCTTACAACATATTTCCGACGATCAGGCTCCCGTGGACATTATCAACAGTCCGCTCAGCGAGGCGGGCGTACTTGGTTTTGATTACGGCTACAGCCTCGACGCTCCCGAGTCGCTGATCTGCTGGGAAGCTCAATTTGGCGACTTTTATAATGCAGCCCAAGTTATCGTGGACCAATTCATCTGTAGCGCAGAAGATAAATGGCGCAGACTCAGCGGCTTGGTCATGCTTCTGCCACACGGATTCGAAGGCGCCGGACCCGAACATTGCAGTGCGAGATTGGAACGGTTTCTCACTTCCACGGCAGAGCACAATGTGCAAATCGCGATTCCAACAACCGCGGCACAGTACTTCCACCTGCTGCGTCGTCAGGTGAAACGAAAATGGCGCAAGCCGTTGATCGTGTTCACGCCCAAGAGCTTGCTTCGCGAACCGAGAGTCATGTCGCCGTTAAGCGATTTTAATTCCGGTCAATTCCAAAAAGTCCTGACGGACGACAAATATCAACCAGGAACGACGCCGTCTCGAATCATCTTCTCAGCCGGCAAAATCGGCGTCGAACTTCGCAAACTTCGCGAGGACCTCGGTCGCGAAGATGTCTCCATCGTTCGAGTCGAACAGCTTTACCCTCTTCCCCAAACAGAATTAGAAAACGTACTCCGCCTGTATCCTGCCGGTGTTCCCACTTATTGGGTTCAAGAAGAACCGGAAAATATGGGCGCATGTCATTACATGAAAATCAAATGGGAACAGATGGGCTTTGCCGAACGCTGGCCACTGACAATTGTCAGCCGACCCGAATCCGCAAGTCCTTCAACCGGGAGCAAAAAGGCTCACAAACTTGAAGAAAAAGAACTCTTTGAGGAAGCGTTTGGAGAGTTCGCAGATCTGACTTCCGCCCAGCCAATTCGTTCAACCGCTTAGACCAAAGTAGCTGAATTCGTGAGAATTCAGACCGTAAACAACAATTCGAATCAAGTCTCACCTCAAGAAAATGATTGAAATCAAAGTTCCAGAATTCGGCGAATCGATTCAAGAAGTCCAAGTTGCAACCTGGCTGAAGCAGCCCGGCGAATATGTTGCCAAAGAGGACGACCTGGTCGAGTTGGAGTCAGAAAAGGCGTCACAAACTTTGCCTTCACCTGAAGCGGGCATCCTCCAAGAAATCAAAGTTCCCGACGGCGAGTTTGCCAATGTCGGCGATGTGCTTTGCACGATGGAACCGGGCGATGTAAGTGCCGCCAGTTCTGCAGCGGAAGCGACCAAGTCTTCGACTGCAGGTGGCTCCACGACGGCCGTCGTCGATGCTCCACCAACGGCTGATTCGGCGAACTGGATTATGCCGGCTGCGGAACGTGTCTTGAATGAGTACAAGATTTCCGCCGACGCCATCCAGCCATCAGGTCCTGGCGGTCGGCTGCTAAAAGAAGATGTACTAAATTTCGTCAAGCAAACGGGCCTCAAACCGGGTGGTGCCGAGGCCGCTCCAACGCCTCCCGCGAAACCAGCCGCCAAATCTCACGGTGTCCAGGCAAACGAATGGCAGCACGTTGAAACGAGCGGCGGTTCTCGCGAGGAAAAAGTCAAGCCGATGAGCATGATTCGCAGGACCATTGCCAATCGACTGGTTGAGGCTCAACAAACGGCAGCCTTGCTGACGACGTTCAACGAGATTGACATGAAGCCGGTGATGGACCTTCGCAAAAAGTACAAGGAACCGTTTCTTGCCAAGCACGGCGTGAAGCTCGGTTTTACTTCGTTTTTTGCTAAAGCCTCCGTGGAAGGACTCAAGCGATTCCCAGCCATCAACGCTGAGATTCGCGGTAACGATGTCGTTTGGAAGAACTACCACGATATCGGGATCGCGATTGGCGGCGGAAAAGGGCTCGTCGTGCCGATTCTCCGAAATGTCGAGAAAATGTCTTTTGCAGACGTGGAAAGAAAAATTGGCGAGTACGCGGTGATGGCACAAGAGAACAAAATCTCCCCCAGCGACATCGAAGGCGGCACGTTCACGATCAGTAACGGTGGCGTTTATGGTTCGCTGCTATCCACACCGATCATCAACCCCCCACAAAGCGGAATTCTGGGCCTGCACGCGATTCAGGACCGACCGGTTGCCGTAAATGGAGAAGTTGTGATTCGACCGATGATGTATGTCGCATTAACGTATGACCATCGAATCGTCGACGGTAAAGAAGCAGTGACATTCCTGAAGACCATCAAAGAAGTCCTGGAAGAACCCGCCCGGCTATTCCTGGAAGTTTAAGACAACAAGCGCTCATTGGTCATTGCTCATTGCTCATTGGTCATTGGTCATTGCTCATTGGTCATTGCTCATTGCTCATTGCTCATTGCTCATTGGTCATTGCTCATTGCTCATTACAAAAGGGAATCCTTTTGGCTCTAATCGAA
>CAMYNE010000068.1 GCA_947259675.1 uncultured Pirellulaceae bacterium | reverse complement strand
CTTGTAGACGACATCGACGTAATTGCCGCCGTACAAATCGTACTGGCGTAACATGCCCATGAATTGCTTTTTTGTGTTTACGTATTTTCGTGGAACCTCGCGACTAACAAAAGCTTGAATCGTGACCTGGCGTTCGTTTTCTCGAGCCGTTTCGATGGTCGCCAGTGTGGTTTCATCAAGTGAATACAGTTTTTCGCCCGTCAGATCCAAACGAGTCATCAAATAAGCACTCGCAGTTCCAACCAAATAGTTGAGTGCGACGATGCCGACCGCCAAAAACAAAACACGAACAAAAAAGTGCCCGGCAAGACTGACGCTTTGACCGCGACTCCAGTGTCTTTTACTAATCACGATCAAATTCAAATACAACATGAACCCGATCAACGAAATGAAGTAGAAAATGCTCGACAGCGGAACCAGTCCAATCGTAAAATCTTGCAGGTTCCAGTCGATCCCGAGTTTTTCCAGCCATATGATGCCGTGGAAGTAGTAGCCGATCATGACCGGGACAGCGCAAAACAACGCGCCCAGAACAAACGCAACGGTGGCACTGCTGGTCAACGAAGAGGCAAACATCCCGATCGCCAGCAACGCCAATCCAGACAGCCAATATCCCAGATACGTTGCACTTATCACGCCCCAATCGGGATCGCCAATCAATGAAAGAGCGATCAATTGAGTTGATGAAAACAACAGGGCAACCGTATAAACGGCCACGACCGACAAATACTTGCCCAACAGGATTTCGAAATCACTGGCTGGCAGCGTGAACAAGATTGCATCGGTTCCCCGACGTTGTTCCTCGGCCCAGACTGTCATCGTGATCGCAGGAATGAAAAACAGCAGCAGCGCCGGATACCATTGGCTGAGCTGATCGAGGTTGGCAAGATTGTCCGCAAAAAATTGCGCATTAAACGCCAACACTGCGCAAATCAGAACAAAGGTGACGATAAACAGATATCCCAGAACTCCGGAAAAATACTGTTTTACGTTACGCCAAAATACGGCGGAAACCACATGCCATCTAAACATGGACTGCTGTTCTCCTAAATCGGTTTTTGATCGAACGAAAGTAGAAACGGCTGGCAACGTCAGACTTGGTTAGCAACCGCGAAATGGGTCAACTCATGAAACTTCTGTTCCATTTGACGAAGATCACCCATTTGATCGATTTGATCGTCGAACACAATATGACCGCGGTCAATCAAAATCACACGGCTGCAAATGCTTTCGACTTCCTGCAAAACATGAGTTGAAAGCAAAACCGTTTTGGTTTTGCCCAGATCCTTGATCAATTGCCGGATGCCAACCAACTGATTCGGATCAAGACCGCTCGTCGGCTCATCCAAAATCAGGGTATCTGGATCGTGTAACAACGCCTGGGCCATTCCAACTCGCTGCCGAAATCCGCGCGAGATCTTGCTAATCGGCTTGTTCCAGACCTCCTGCAAGTTGCACTTCTCTAATACAAAATTCATTCTTTCGTTTCGCTGACCAGCTCGCAACCCACGGGCCTTACCAAGATAGCTGAGCGCGCCCTTGGGGGTCATCTCATCGTAAAGCGGGCCATTCTCGGGCAAGTAGCCAATGTGTTCGCTGGCGGCGATCCGGTCGTTCTGCATATCGTGACCTGCAATTGTGATCGTCCCACGTGTCGGTGCCAGAAACCCCGTGAGCATTTTCATGGTCGTCGATTTACCTGCTCCATTTGGTCCCAGAAATGCACAAACTTGACATTTCGGAACAGTAAAACTCACGTCGTTAACTGCAGCAAACGGGCCGTAGAACTTGCAGATGCCATCGACATCAATCATGTTCTGCCCGGAATTTGAACCAGTTTTGTTAGTCATTTCGGCGTTTTTAATTAAGTGCATACGACATCAGTGAATCAACCATTATTATCGTTTTTGTATTTAATCAAAGGGCATTGTCAAAATGAACCGCACTAGGAAATTTCCATCTTCATCGACGTCGCTTGGCCCGTTTGCTCAAAACCAAGGACCTGCAAACATTCAATTGTCGAGGCATCCTCGGAAGGGCAGTCAACTTCCACCAAGCCAATTCCTTGCTGCATAAGGTGTCGAAGCGACTCGCCCAGAAGAAATAATTTCAGGCCAAAATCGGTGTGTTCGGGCAACATTTCCAATTCGTGAACTCCTCGGGCCGCGACTCCCCACTTGGTCGCTAGCGGCTGCATATCCCAGTACTTTACACTTGCAACAACGGTTTGCGAAATACGCTGGAGCGCGTGAAAACAATCTCGTTCAGCCAGACCAAAGGTACAACTCTCCCACCACGACGTTTCGATAGGATCCGCCACCGCCGCGATATTAATCTCCCGACGAACTGACATTTGCTGACGATTGACGGTAACCCGAAACCCTGCCAACGTCCGCGAATAGCCCAGGATTTTTTGAGACTCAGCGAAACCAAATTCACTCAACGCCCTCGCGACCGTTTCGTCCTCATCCAGGACTCCGCCGATTTGTGCGCCACCGTACAGTCCAAGATAAAACGGGGCGTGCGGATAGTTGCTTCCATAGCTCATCTGCGTGGAACCGTGACCGCGCAAATATTCACGAGCCTGGTTCAAGAGTTCGCTCGCAACCTCATCCTGACCGTCGCAGTCAACCACTTTCAGCTGAGAGATAATGCCCTGCGAACGATCCAGATCGGAAAAATCCTGATTGGGCCCGAACCCGGCATGAACAAACCCAAGCGGTTCATCGCCATCCACTGCCATGATCAAACCATGGCGGTCAAAGTAAGGCTTAGCCAAGACCCTTGAATCGAGGGTAGCGCGGCTAAACGAATCAACCGCCGCGCGCATCGGGCGCTGGCGTCGCCAAATCTCAACGATCAAAAGCGTGTCAGTATTAAGAAACGGGCGATATTCGATCACTAAAAGTGCTGTGGCCAAGGTTGTAGCTGAAGTTGTGAGACTTCAGAGGGCAGTTGAGTTTGGGCTGAATTTTCACGATCCAGCTACTACGCTTCATTTTTGCAGGTTTGTAAAATCCGCCTAGCCGAGTTGCATGGTCAGGTCAGTGTTTCCGAGAACGAGCCTTCAATACGGGATCTTTGGGTAGTGGCAGCTTGATTGTTCGTCCGGTTTCAGCCGCTTTGTAGATTGCCAGGATGATTTCTACGCTTCGTCTGCCTTCGTGTCCATCGATGGCAGGCGTATTTTTGTTTTTGACAGTTTTGACAAAGTCCTTGAATTGTTGGGCATGTGCCGCGTGACCGATGGCAGAAGGATCGGCAGCTCCGCCTCCCGTTTGAGTTTTGTTGGCGAATTGCGTCGCGATCTTGTTGTCAGCCGACGTCATTTTGGCAAATTGCCAGACCTTGATATCTTCTTCCTCGATGACTACGGAACCGTGACTTCCGTGGACTTCAATTTTCTTCAAACTGCCGGGGTAAGCGGCGGTTGTGGCTTCGATAACGCCAAGTGCACCGTTTTTGAATCGCAGTGACGCCGTTGCAACATCTTCAACTTCAATTCGTTCGTGAGCCAGAGTTGCTGTTTGAGCTGATAATTCTGCGATAGGACCCATCAACCAAGTTAGCAAATCGACGCTGTGAATGGCTTGATTCATCAAGGCACCGCCACCATCGAGCGCCCAGGTTCCGCGCCATTGCCCGCTATCGTAATAGTCTTGAGTCCGAAACCATTTGACATACGCATCGCCAAGTGAGAGCCGCCCAAAGCGGCCTGCGTCTATCGCTTTTTTTAACAACTGGCTGCATTTATGAAAGCGAGATGGAAGAATCGTCGCCAGCGCGACGCCGTTCTCTCGGCAAGCTTCGATGATTTTGTCGCATCGTTTGAGCGTTATCTCCAATGGTTTTTCCACGATCACGTGCTTGCCCGCCGTCGCGGCGGCTACTGCAGGTTCCATGTGGGCACCGCTGGGCGTGCAAATCGAAACAACGTCAACTGCTGGATCTGCCAGAAAACTCTTGAGATCATCATATCTGTTGATTTGATGAGCCTCTCCGAACCGCTCCGTCGAGGCCTGCACTCGATCGTAACAGGCGACCAACCTGACTCCACGCACTTCACCGATGGCGCGTGCGTGAAACTCAGAGATCATTCCGCATCCAACGATTCCAATTCCAAGCGACATTCGTTGCCTTTTCTGTTCTACATTAGTCCAAATCGTATCTGGCTTTTGTTGTTTGTGAGAGCCCAATTGGCGATCGATTTATAGTGCCACGCTGTATGAGTCCGGATTTGACATACGTGTTTCGAAAACCTCTTCGTTTAACCGCGTGCCCAACGGGCCGCGTTTTTTTGTTGCCAACGCGGGGCGTTGCCCATCCGGTTAAACGACGTAGCGACATCAATCATGGCCTCAATAAACCAATATCAACCTAAACCGGTATCGCCGTTTCGAACAGCGTCTGCATCGTAAAAATAAACATACTGAAACCGTTCAACAGCAGATGTAGCACAATGCAGGTCGTGATGCTTCCTGTTTGACGGTAGAGGTAGCCCAACGCAAACGCAAATACAAACAAAGGAATGGGCGCGGGCCCCTGCCCGAAATGGATTCCGGCGAACACAATCGCCGAAACAAAAATCGGCAACCACAATATCCGATCCGAGTCCTTCAAATCGGAAACTACTCGAAACGGATGGTATGTAAGCGATTTGGCAACGGACTCTGTAACAGGTTCCAGTTCTAACAACTTATGTTCTTTTTTTGAATATCGAGTCCAACCTCCCCCGAGTGTCTCGATTTGGCTGGGGCCGCCGGTAATGTCTTGCCGCTGCAACCATGCTTGAAAAGTGCCGCGGAAAAAGATCTCTTCGGTGATCGGGGCAACGAGAACTGCCGAAATCCAGGTTATCGCGATCGCGTAGATCCCATGCTCGTCTTCAAGAGCGCTAAATGTGATGTGTTCGTAGTCGAAGAACTGCGTGAGCACGATTTGGATCGTCAAAATGACCGGAACGATCAACACAAAAGCGATCGCGCCAAGTCGCAGGTCTTTCCAAAAATTCTCGGGTTGCCAACCAAAAATCCTGGGTGCAAAACCGTGTCTGGCGGCGATAATTGCCAGCCCGATGACTGTCGCTACCAACTGAAACAGACTCGCGATGCCCATTGAATGAAGTTCCTGTCGCGTCTCCAGTTTACCTAATCCCTCGATCGGAACGTCTATCGCGTAAACAAGAATTGTGACCGTCATCATTTGGGAAACAAACCAGCACAGAAAAAGTATCCCAACATCCAACAATCCAATCGGAGATTGAATTCGAAGTCTCGGTTTGATGAAAGGCTGACCCTTCCAGAAAACATAAACCCAGAGAGGTAGAGAAACCAAACACAAAAGACCGTACAGAATCTGGCCCAAATCAAAAGGCATTTTGTTCTCGACAGCGCGTTATGGCGCCGGTTTTCCAATGAATTCCGCCGCACCAAAAATGTAAAGAACACCCGAGTGGACGGTAGAGAATATCGAGGACCAAATCGAAACGATCATGAACCACCACAACCACGTGGGCACCTCGACCGATGCATCGCCCGCCTTCAACGCTAATGCCACAAGACAACTTCCGACGGCGAAGCATTGAAACCACATTTTCAATTTGCCCGCCATCTTGGCAGAAAAATCTCCGCCACTGCCTTCGATCATCGATCGCAAGACCGTGACCAACAGCTCGCGACCGACAACGACCACAGCCATCCAGCCCGCGATTTTTGCGTACCATGGAAACAACGGCTCCATTTCGACAGCCAGTAATATATAAGAGCCGCAAATCAGGATCTTGTCACAAAACGGATCTAGAATGCGACCAAGTTTGGTGACAAGGTTGTATTTGCGAGCATACCAGCCATCGATCCAATCGGTCCCGGCCGCGATGATGAACAACGCCAACGCCGTCCAGTACCACTGAAATGGCAAAACAAAGAACAACACAACGGACAAAACGAACCGAGCCATCGATATCCGATTCGGCACGTTGGACATCTGCTCCCGGAGATTCTGCATTTCTTGATCATTTGACATGCCTATACATTACCGGTTGAGGCGTTACCAGTCGACCGTAGTACGGAATGACCAATGACCAATGACCAATGAACAATCTGCCAACTGCCTATTGCCAACAAAACCCTCCTACTTCTTCAGATGTTTATCGACAAATTCGAGAATCGCTTTGTAGCCTCGCAGCTGATTGGCTTTTTTTCGGAACCCGTGGCCTTCGTCGTCGAACAAAACGTACTCGCACGGGACGCCGTTCTTCTTGACCGCGGCAACGATTTCGTCGGATTCAGGTTTGATCACTCTTGGATCGTTTGCGCCTTGCAGCACCATCAATGGCTTAACGATGTACTGGGAATGAAACAGCGGTGAAATACTGCGGAAATATTCTTCGTCGTCAAAATCACCCAGCTCTTTCTCCAACGACTTTCTCTGCGATTCCCACCATGGCGGAATACTTTGAACCGTTCGGTGCCAGTTCGAAATCCCGAACAGATCGACGCCGCATTCAAATTCCTGAGGGCGGAACGTTAACGCGGCCAAAGTCATGTATCCGCCGTAGCTTCCGCCGATGATGCCAATCCGCTCGGAGTCAACGTAACCCGTATCGGTCAACATTTTCTTGCTCGAGACGCAGTCGTCCAAATCGCCTTTTCCGTGGTTGTGGTCATCGAGCTGTTGAAATGTCTTGCCGTAACCGGAACTGCCGCGATTATTGATCGCGTAAATCGCGTATCCATTGTTCACCAGATACTGAATTAATCCGCGGTAACCGGTCCGCGACTGTCCGCCGGGTCCGCCGTGAACCCAGACCAGCGCCGGAACCTTGCGATTGGCAGAAGCCTGATGTGGCTTATACAGGATGCCGGGAATCTCGACCCCGTCAAAAGACTTGAAGCGAACGACTTCTCCTGAGACGAGGTGATCCGGGTTGATTTCGGTTGTCAGCGAACTGGTAAGTTTGATCGGATCGCTCCCCTTCAAATCGTAAAAGTAGAGATCGCTCGGGGCCTTGTCGCTGGACACGTACATCGAAACGCAGGATTCATCTCGGGAAATGTTGATCGAATTGATGCTCGCTCCCTCGATACCAGGCAATCCCACTGGGTGCATTGTCGCTCCATCGTAGACTTCCAATTTCGTTTTGGCATCTTCATTGAGACCTAATGCGAAATACTTTCCGTGTTTTGAAAACGAGGCGAATACAACATCCCAGTCCGCTTTTTTGACCGTCTTTCGCGCACCCGTTTCCAAGTCTTGACTTACCAGATAAGTGAATTCACTATCGGCGTCTGTTGTAAAAAGCAGGTGCTTGCCGTCAGGACTGAAGGTCGCAGGGTTATGATTGATGTCACCTTCGTGCGGAGTGATGTTTTTCAGCTCCTGGGTGTCGCGATCATAAAGAAAAATATTGCTGTCGTCTCGGGTGTTGGTTTTGCTGAGCGCGATCGTTTGTCCATCGGGCGTGATGTCGGCGAAATTGTGACCTTCTTCGTTCTTGAAAATCATTTCGCGTTCAAACGAATCGGCATCGTATTCGTAAACATCAAAATAGCGTTGATCGCGTTCGTTGGTCCCGATGTAAAATGACTTGTCGTCTTGTGACCAGCCGAGAAATTGGGCTTTGAGTTTTTCACCCGGAGTCAAGTCTTTAGACGAACCGTCAAGCATTCGCACATAAACATGATTGAGTTCGTTACCTCCCTGATCCGCGGTGTACAAAAACCGTTCGTCGTCGGGAAAGTAACCAATCGTGAAAATCGAGTCTTTATCAGAATTCGTCAAAGGAGTGACCTGCATTCCGTCCAGTTCGATCGAGTAAGCATTGAAGACGCCGCTTTCGTCGCTGGTGTAAAGGATTTTCGAGTTGTCAGGTGAGAATGATGCGCGCGAATAGCTGACCGTTTTGAGAAACTGTTCGATCGTGTACTTTTTGACTTCTTCTTGTGCCGCGGCCTCGGAAACAGTGGCAACCGAGACAAAAAGTAACGCAACAATGAAAATGCCGATGTTGAATAAACGCATAATTTCCTCGTTGAAAAATTTCCTGGGTGGTGATGTAAGCAATGCGAAGCAGGCAAGCTAGTTTAGTGAAAATTGATCGTTCCAACCTCCATTAGTTTAACGCCCAGCCGCAGGCGCCGGCTCC
>CAMYNE010000067.1 GCA_947259675.1 uncultured Pirellulaceae bacterium | reverse complement strand
CTAAGAGTACGATCGAGATTAGAAATTAATCCTTCGCCAGAACTACGAATGCTCGAATGGTCGGCAACCGAACCCGGGAGCCTGCAACTTCTCAGAACGTTTGCTTGCCAGCGACTGCCCGCAGGTTCGTTTTTCCAGGGCAATTA
Source organism: uncultured Pirellulaceae bacterium (assembly GCA_947259675.1). Taxonomy (GTDB): domain Bacteria; phylum Planctomycetota; class Planctomycetia; order Pirellulales; family Pirellulaceae; genus Mariniblastus. Next base: position 8,038 of record CAMYNE010000067.1, on the reverse strand, counting down.
CCCTCGTGGGCTCCGGCGTGGGAGTAAATAAATCCGCACTGTAAGACGAGCCTGCTTTTTTCGTTTTTTCAAACGAGAGCATGCCACTGTCGCTAGTTTTCAGCGATATAAACTGCCAAAGATTTATGGGGCAGCAAGTGAACGCCATTGACCGGAAGTTGTGGTCCATCAAATTCCGGGTAGACGTCGTTTGGGTGCTGTTGCGAAGTATCGAAAAACAATCTCCAGATTTTTGATTTTGCGATCGTCGGGATCATGAAATGAATGTCTTCGCCGTTGGAGTTAATCATGATCAGCACGTCCCGTCCGAGATTTTGCGGGTCTTCGCCATTATCAGGAGCCGACAAGAGGCAGATGATCGGTAATTCATCGGAATGCCAGTCGACGGCAGTTCCAACTGGGCTGAACCAATTGACGTCGGCCCAGGTTTTGTCTTTCTCGGGGACTCCGGTCAGGAAATGTTGCCGCCGAACAGTCGGCTGATTGATACGAAACTCAATCAAGTTACGGCAAAAGCGCACCAATTCGCTGTTCTCTTCAACTTGATCCCAATTCAGCCAGGAGATTTCATTGTCCTGACAATAGGCATTGTTGTTTCCGTTTTGCGTTCGACGAAACTCGTCTCCAGCCACGAGCATTGGCACTCCCTGGCTGAGCATCAGGGTTGCGATCAGGTTTTTGATTTGTCGCAAACGCAGCTGCTCGATTTCAGGTCGATTTGTTGGACCCTCGACACCAAAGTTTTCACTAAAGTTGTTATTGTCACCGTCTCGATTGTCCTCGCCATTGGCAAGGTTGTGCTTTTCGCGATAGCTAACGAGATCATTCAGCGTGAAGCCATCGTGAGAAGTAATGAAGTTAATGCTGCTGCAGGGCGGGCGACCCCCGGATTGGTAAAGATCAGCAGAGCCCGCCAGTCGAGTGGCCAACGGCCCACGAGTTCCTGCGTCGCCTCTCCAGTAACTTCGCATATCGTCACGATATCTTCCGTTCCATTCGGCCCAGCGGTCATCGCCAAACGAGCCCACCTGATAGGCCCCAGCCGCGTCCCAGGCTTCGGCAATGATCTTTGTATCGGCAAGCAGCGGATCTTCACCAATGGCTTCCACGAGGGGAGGGTTGGGAACGAGATTGCCTGAACGATCGCGACTAAGGATGGACGCTAGATCAAACCGGAACCCATCAACATGATAGTTGTGAACCCAGTGCCGCAGGCAATGAAAAATCATCTCTCGGACGATGGGGTGATTTCCATTCACCGTGTTTCCGCAACCGGAATAGTTCTTGTAGTAACGCTTGTCGTTTTCCAGCATATAGTAGACAGGATTTTCGAGTCCTTTGAAGCTGAGAATTGGACCGCGTTCGTTGCCTTCGCAAGTGTGATTGAAAACGACGTCAAGGATAACTTCGATGCCCGCTTCGTGAAGCGCTTTGACCATTTGTTTGAATTCACCGACTTGGGCGCCGGGAGATTGACTGGACGCGTATCCGCGATGCGGTGAAAAAAACGCGAGCGGATCATAGCCCCAATAGTTCGTACGTTTCGGCTGACTTCCATCGCTTGCCAGGATTGGAAATTCATGAACCGGCATCAGCTCCACTGCCGTTACACCAAGGGACTGCAGATACGGAATTTTTTCGATGACACCAAGGTACGTTCCCGGGTCTTCCACGCGGCTGGACTCGTGTTGGGTAAATCCACGAACGTGCATTTCGTAGATTACGGTTTCCGATAGTTCAGTGCGCAAGTGCCGATCGCCTGCCCAATCGAAATGGTCGTCAACCACCACGCATTTGGGTGGACGAATAATTCCATCGGGCGCAGGCTGGAACGTTCCCGCGAGCGCTTTCGCGTACGGGTCAATTAAACGGGCATTGTGATGAAACATCAGGCCCTTGTATGGATCGTGTGGACCGGAAGCCTGAAAATGGTAAAGTTGCCCGGTACCCGTGCCCGGCACAAAAATACTCCAAATGTCTCCCCACCGATTGGTCTGCGGATCAAAGTTGATGATCTCGGCAGGCTCCCGATCATTGACTTCATCGTAAAGAAGCAACCGCATTTCAGTCGCATGTCGGCTGAACACGACGAATTGTACGCCTTGGTCGTGAATCACTGCGCCATACGGCAGCAAGTGCGTGAATTGGGATTCTGGATTTGATTTACGCATATGCATTAACATTGGAGATTTCCTCTCTAACGACAATCCCTGTTTGTTCCGGGTAGCTGGATTCGTGCGAATTCAATCGTTGGTTGGCGTAGCCGGATTCGAGCGAATTCAGCGATTCGTATTCAGGGTGCGTTTCTGTTTTGAGCACCTGCCAAAGATGCCTGTCAAAATGCAATCAAGTCCGATTAATTTCGATTTAATTCGAGTTTTGCCCATTCCAACTTGAAACAAATCACACAAGTGACAGTCTGGAATGCAATCCATGTTTTCGTGACCATTGTTAGGTTCGTTGGAGTCAGCAAAACTTAAGCCTCTGGGATGAAGACGAACCCATTAGGCTCGCGTAACGATGCATGAGTTTGTCCGGTTGCCGGATTCCAGCCAATCGGACAAACTGGTCACTTGATTGAAACTCAGCTGATTCTCAACCGTTAGAGGTTTCCAAACCCCGATGACTGGCGTTTCTTATAAGGATTCCGGCGTCGACCTCGACGTATACAACGAAGCGATGAAACGGCTGCCTCAGCTGATGCATCGAACGTTTTCTCCTCGGGTCAGGCAACTCGACGGTGGCTTTGCAGGGCTCTTTCAACTGGACTTCGATAATCGGCTTTTTCGACGCAATTACAAAGACCCGTTGATGGTTGCTTGTACGGACGGCGTCGGTACAAAACTGAAGCTGGCTCAAATGCTGGGCCGTCACAACACGGTCGGAATAGATCTCGTCGCGATGTGCGTCAACGATGCCATTTGCTGTGGTGCGGAGCCATTATTCTTTCTCGATTACGTGGCCATGAGTCACGACGATCCCGTGACTTTGGAACAGATCGTGCGCGGGATCAGCGACGGTTGTTTGGTGGCCGACTGCGCGCTGCTGGGTGGCGAAACCGCAATCATGCCGGACTTATATCAAAAAGGCGATTACGACCTGGCTGGATTTTGCGTTGGCGTCGTTGAGCGCGCTCATTTAATCGACGGAAAAGCAATCCAGGAAGAAGACGTTGTCATCTGAGTTGGATCGAGCGGCATACATTCCAACGGGTTTAGCCTGGTGCGAAAAATCGTTTTCGATCTGGCCGGCAAAAAGGTGACAGATTCGATGGATGGTGGGGAACAAACGATCGGAGACGTTCTGATCGAACCGACTTTGATTTACACCAAAGCAGTACGAGAAGTGTTAGGCCACTACAAAGTCAAGAATGTAGTACACGGCATCGCGCACATCACTGGCGGGGGATTGGCCGAAAACATTGAACGGATAATGCCTGCGGGTGTGCAAATCGAAATTGACGCCCGGTCGTGGAAACAACCTCCCGTTTTCGAATGGTTACAAAAGCTCGGCAAGGTTGAAACGGACGAGATGTTTCGCGTCTTTAATATGGGCATCGGACTGGCATTGATCGTGAGCCCTTTTTACGCGGAGAGCATCCGCCGGATGGTCGAACAGAATGGATTCAAAACCTGGCAGATCGGCAGTGCCAGCCGTGGAGAGAAGTCCGTTGTGGTAAAAAACAGGTAGTCCGGCCGGTTATGTAAAAGACTGCGCAATTGAGTTAACTTAAGATTTCATCATTCCTTGCTCGACATTCGATGTTCAAGGATGACTTTAACAAATCTCGAACACCGAACAAGGAATTCCGAAGGAAAAAGTTTGGTCAATCAAAACCGGATTTGTTCAATTCGAAACATGCTCACCTTCTCAAAGCGATTTCTTGGCAACCCTTGAATCATTTGATTCGCCGCCGTTGACGATCTGTTCCATCCGCGCGAGAGCTTTCAAAGCATCGGCCGGTGAAATTAGTTCCTCCAACAGAATCGCTGGTTCCTCCGGGTAATTTGGCGGATAGACTAGATTAACTGGAATCACGGAACGGTTCGAACGGGCAAGGTCACGGGCAATTCTCTCTTCGCGGAGAGTATCATCGACGATCACAAATTCCACATTAAGTTCTTCAAGTTTCGCTCGGACCTCGGCATTAGAGAAGACACGCCTCTCGTTTACTTTGCAAGTCGGTCACCAATCGGCCGTGTAGTCCACCCAAATGATTCGTTTATTGTTGGCTAACGAATGTTCGATCTTGCCCGGATTCCAGTTTTGCCATTGAAGACCGCCAATGTTGTGAGATACCACGCCATCGGGCCTTTGGTTGGCCGCGTCATAACACATCCAGAATCCGCCTGCAACGATCACGGCAGGTATCAAGTAGCCGAACCAGAATTTCTTGCTTGGCTTAACATGCGGCGGGGACCACTTGCCGTAGAAAAACGCCGCCAGGCCAATGACGACTAACGCCATTGCCAGCCATGAAAGACCAGACACCCCTGTTTGTCCTCCAAACGCCTGCATAAAAAACGCGACCACCGCAAACAGGGCAAACGCCATGGTGACTTTAAACGTCTCCATCCAGGCGCCAGGTCGAGGCAGCCTGCTGATAAGTGCCGGAAAGAAGGACAGCAACAGATAGGGTGTCGCAATGCCAAGTGCAAAAATGGTGAACAAGAACATCGCCGTGATCGCTGGTTGAGCCAACGTGTAACTCATGGCTGCTCCCAGAAACGGGCCCGAACAAGGAGTCGCAATCAAGGTGGTCAAGACACCGGAAAGGAATGATGAAGAATAACCTTTCTCGCTTTTGAGGCTGCCTCCGACGCGTGTCAGTGATGTTCCGATTTCAAAAACACCGGCCATGTTCAAACCAAGCAAAAACAGCAGGACAATGATCCCGACAACGAAATACGGGTTGCCCATTTGGGCGCCCCAGTTGATGTCCTGTCCGAATGAAACTTTGATCGTCAGAATAATTCCAGCAAGCACCCACATCGAGACAACCAATCCGAAAGCAAACGCAATTCCGTGCATACGGATTTTTCGAGGATCGCTACCGGCTTGTTTGACGAAGCCCATGACTTTCAAGCCAAGTACCGGAAAAACACAAGGCATCAAATTCAGGATCATGCCACCCAGAAATGCACCAATCAGCGCAGTCCAAAACGTCGTTGGCTTTGACGAACTCGTGCCTCCCGAGCCAACCGGATTAGCATCAAGATCACCCAACAGGAGATATCTGACCTTCTCGTCGGGATCGTAGAGCTTTGCCATCTCGGCGATTTCTTCCGGTGTGTCCTCCAGGACCGGAGCCTTATCCAGTTTCTCCACGACACTGTCCTCGCCAGGAGGAGAAGGCGGCTTTTCCAGTGTCTGATTTGCCGCTTCAACGACGCTATTGTAATCGCCCTCGGAGACAAACTTCACCGGAACGGATTTGAGTTCTTCGCCAACAGGCAAACCAACCGAGAATTTAACGGCATCAGGAAAGTCACAACCGGTTGTGCACGTTTGAAAACCCATCACGCCCGCCAACGAATAGGTTTTGTTTTCAGCGTCAGCAGGAACTGTCACACTGAACCTCCAAGTTACGGGATCCTCATGATAATTCAGCGTAATTCCTGCTTCTGTCGTCGTAATAATTTCATCAGAGGTGGTCGGTCCGCCGATTTCCCAATTGTTCCTTTTTGTAATTGCAAACAGGGTCGGATTGCTGTCACTATCTTCCGATTTCGTGGCCTCGTAAGCGTAGACGTGAAAATCATCGGTTGGCTCAGCCGTAATCTTCAGAACCAGTTGATCGCCTGGCTGCAGTTTTCCCGGCCCATCAACCCGTCGAACATTTCCAGACAACAGCAGGTGACTGTTTTCGGGTTTGAATTTGGCAGCGACGACCGGAGCCGCGTCGAAACCATCGAATGATACTGGCACGGTTTCCGATAGAGGCAAACAGGCACCGGTTTCTCCCTTTTCGTTCTTGACGCAAGTTTGGCCCTGAAATCTCAGTTTTAGATTGAGCGTTGCAGGATCAACTCCTGAGGCCAACTTGATCGGTGCCGACCAGACGACTCGAGATTCGTGATACTCAACACGAATTCCGAATACATCATCTTTCTCAACCACATGCGGATCCGCATCCGGTTCAAAATCCCCGGTAAGTTCATACTTTTCAGACTCAGGCAACATGATTTTTGCCCGCAGAGGGCCGCCTTTCGGCTGAGTCACCGAATAGACATGCCAGTTCTCGGCGATTTCCGCCTTCAGGTTGATCACACCCTCGCGCGAATTCTGCTTCAGCCGAAACCATGCGGATGCTTTTACGGGGTCCTGCACGAAATTCTCATTCCCAAAGTCCTCACCCAATTCCTCTTGCATCAGCAACTTCTGGCCGACGACGTTTGTCGGAACGACGGGGATGAGCAGCCAAGACACTAGGAATGCAATGACAATGGCGGATTTGGATAGCTTCATCGAATTTTACTCGTTTGCAGTTACGTCTTTTACGATGACGCAGCAAATACCAAGGACTTACGCCTTCAATTAGGGACGATTAGAGTAACCGTTATCGACGTGTCGAATTGTCTGATATTATACCAATTGTAGAAAATCGGCTCTACTTGCATAATCGGCATTTTGAAGCTCGCCGATTAGTTGGCCGCTTTCCGCTTAACTAACTTGTCTCTAACCAAGTTACAGTACGAGTATACGAAACTCAACGCTTGCGGAATTGTGAATCTGATTGCTTTTGAGCTTGATTCGCGTAAAAGCCGGCGAATACAGCGACAGTTTTCATGGCTTGGATTGGCACGCAAATGCCCTCGTCGGAACAAACTTGGCCGTCAAAAATGATTTCGGGTTTGACTTGAGCCGGATCAATTCCCGGACCAATCTCGATGGGGACGAAGAATTGGACGAGCTTCGAGTGCTTTTCCAACCGGTTCTGGAAGAGCGGATCAAACGCCACAACTTTGGGATGCCGGTCAGAACTGAAGGTTCCTTCGATCCGAAACTGACTAGATTTTTTAACGCTGATCTTAGAAGGCGGAGGACTGTCTTTTTGAGTCAAGGAGTATATGTGGTTGCCGTCGGAAATCTCGGTTCTCAAAATCAAAACGCCCCGACGGGTTCCGGCGACCAGATGAAACCGACCCGTCAAAGTAATTTTTTTGGCGGCAGGCTTCTGAAGTCGAGCTGGTTGCGATTCGGCCTGATTGCCCGCGTTGTCCGTGTAAGCGTGTCGATTTGTAGGTGTCGTCTGTTGATTGGCTTGCATCGCAGCGCAAGCGTCAGTCATGCCCAATGTCACAACAAACGCCGCCGTCGCGACTAAATATTTTTGCTTCATCATGAAAACGATAGCTGCCATCATTGCCGTCATACGAATCATCCTTGATTTGCGAATAGCGGAAGGCGGAAAGTACAGACTCCTGCGGCTCGACACAACGTCAACACAAGCAAAAAACGTCGCCTTCCAGATCGGCAAAATGACATGTCGACGATTGACCGTGGCCTGTTGTACTCAGCTAGGTGACAGAGTGCTATCAGTATAGAATCTCAGCTGAAGAGACAACGAATCGAGTTTGAAAGCAGCTATGGTTGTTCATATCACCCAAGATCTAATGATGTCGTCCAACGCGAGTGCGGCGTCGAGAGCGGCGGGTCACAAATTCAAATTTGTGGCTTCATGGGAACGTGCCGCCCATGTTATCAATGAAAACGAAGTCGAGGTTTTAATCATCGATTTACAGTCAGAAGGTCTGGATATCGATGAGTTGGTTGAGGGACTCAAGGATCTGGCCGAATCAAATCGGCCCCAAACTATCGCCTATGCTCAACACGTAGAAGGTGCCCTGCTGGAAAAAGCTAACGCTGCCGGGTTCGACAAGGTGATGGATGTGAACGTCAAGGCGCCCTTCTTCCTGACCCAGGCGCTCCTGCCCTTGCTGCGCGCCTCGGGCACCGCCGAAGACCCGGCCCGGGTCGTCATGATCGGGTCGATCGACGGCATCGCCGTGTCCGCGACCGACAACTTCCCGTACGG
>CAMYNE010000066.1 GCA_947259675.1 uncultured Pirellulaceae bacterium | reverse complement strand
GCCGATGATGTCGGCGAATTTTGTTCCGGGCGCCAAACGTTCAGCGTAGCGTTCTTCCCGCTTCCACCATTTGACCGGAATTTCGTGAGCCTCATGGGCATCCACGTAATTTCTGGCGATCCTGCTGATCGGTTTCTTGGGATCTTCATGAAAAGGCGTGCCCGGGATATCCAGATACGGGATCTCGGGATCAAGAAACTGAATCAGGCCGCGCATCAAACGACTTTTGGCTTGCCCTTTTTCACCGATAAAAAGCAGGTCATGTCCGGCCAGCAAGGCGATATTGATTTCGGGAATGACCGTGTCGTCGTACCCGATAATGCCTGGAAAAAGGAGTTCTCCGGCCGCCAGTTTAATAAGAAAGTTATCGCGAATCTCCTCGCGGACCGTCTTCGAAACCCAGCCTGAATCGTAAAGTTCTTTCAAGTTGCATGGCTTGGTGTGAGTCATTGTTGACATATTGTAATCCGTTCTCCGTTAGAAATGCTGATCTGCATTATACGCAGTGCTGCCTGACAGTTAATCCGCAGAAGCATTAGCAATCATCACTGCCTTTTGGGATTTGCCGGGTTTTCTTTGGCACAATCGTTCGTTTGGACACTTATGGGACTTTAAAAACCGCGGTCATGTGACAAAAATACGTCGCTTCTTATTTCGCTGTGCAGAGTGATTCGTGACCAAGTTAGAGTTTATTTATTTCGATCTGGGAAACGTCATATTGATGTTTGACCACGATCTCATGTGTTGCCAGATGGCGTCGGTCGCCGGTGTGGATTTCAGCCTTGTCAAGCAATTCCTTTTTGAAAGCGACTTTCAGATCCAATATGAAACGGGTTTGATCACGAGCCAGGAGTTTTTTGAGACTTTTTGCGATCAGACCAATTCGACACCTGAAAAAGACGCTTTGTTGCAAGCATCCAGTGATATTTTCGAACTGAATCCGAAAATGACCCCCTTGCTAACGCAGCTAACAGCGATTGACTTTCCGATCGGAATCCTCTCGAACACGTGCGAGGCTCATTGGGATTTTATCTGCCGTCGTTTCCCATTGATTGATTGGTATTTTACGAAGCGGGTTCTCAGTAATCAGGTGCAAAGCATGAAGCCCGACGGAGGAATTTACCAAGCCGCGATTGAATTGGCCGGTTGTCCAGCCAAAGATATTTTCTTCGTTGATGACAAACTGGCAAACGTCGATGCTGCAAAAGAGGCTGGGCTTTTCGCGGTACAATTCGAGGATGCCCTCACGTTGACGAAAACGCTTGTGGAACTCGGGGCAAAGATTAATCTTTGAAAATTGCCAAATCGGACAATGCACTTTATGATTGGCGGTGCCGATCAGGGGCTATTTGGGCGCAAACAATGACGAACGATAACGAAATCAACAGCGAACACGAGAGCGATGTACCGGTCAGCCAACGCGAGAGTGAAATGACGGCGATTTGGACGCCTGGCTGGTATGAACTGGATCAATCGCTGGTCTTGGGCGTACGTCAAAAGTACTGGTTCTTCGAGAGCCCGCCGAGTGAATTCGACGAGGCGGTCGAGGAATTCGATTTGGTTTTCTACAACCAGCTTGCCTCGTTAGCAAATTTTCAAGTTCGTTACGCAAGCATTCTGGAAATGAGCCACCCCCATTTTGGTCAGCTTTTGCGCGTGGACACCGATGGACTTGACTATATTTTTGTTCCCGTCATGGGAGAAGAAATTGTTGTCGACGCGGAAGAAAATATCGGCAAAGCACAGATTAGTGATTTCCAGGTTGATGATTGGTCAATTCATGTTTCGTTGATTGAGGTTTCTGATCCGGTGACGGGTTAGGGCGTTAAACTTGCGTGTGTCGAAACCGATATGCACTAGATCGCTTGGGCGATTTTCTCTAATGCTTCCTTTGCGGCTAACCCAATCGAAATGCCATCGCGGGTTTGGCTGTCACGAGGATTGATTCGAATCAGAGTGCAGCCTGTTCTACGCGTCTGTCGGTCAAGCTCTCGTCGAACAGTAGGGACCGCAGTGCCAGCTCCCATTTCGATTCCCACAAGCCTTGATGCATTCGTCAGGTTGCTGTGCCACTGCGAGTAGCGACGGCTTTGATTCTGCGTTCGATTGGGCAACCAACTTCCGTCGCCGAACATCAAAATATTTGGGCGGGCAATACCGCCACATTTGATGCATGTTGGCAGTGGATCTTCTGCGAGAAATGTGCCTTCATCGACCACGACCTCAACTTCGTCTGCCGGCCAGATCGCGTAGCAACAAGGTTTGGCGCATTGGAGAAAGCTGATTGCGCCATGGCATTCAATGACGCATTCCTCGTCAAAACCGCTAGCGTGAAAATGTCCGTCTACGTTGCTGGTGAACACAAAATAGTTTCGTTGATGGTTTTGAACCAAGTTATTGAGAATCGAAAACCCGCGATGCGGTTCGGTCGCTCGGTAAAGATTCATCCGATGGCCGTAGAATCCCCAAGCTTGTTTCGGATTGCGATGAAACCAGATCGGATCAGCCAAATCATAGAATGAGAGTCCTAATCTCTTGAACGGTGGATAGGCTTTCCAAAAACCTTCGTCGCCACGAAAGTCTGGCAATCCGGAATCAACCCCCATTCCGGCTCCGGCACCGATCAAGATTGCATCGGCATTTCGAATCGCCTCAGCAGCAAGTTCAATAGAATTCGTAGTCATTATTAGGTCAATTCGCTGGCAGTTTGATTGCCGCCTTTGACTTTGGCGATGATAACTGGAGAATCAACAAACTGGGAGCTTGCATGTTAGGCTGTTTAGCCGCCTCCGCCAATTAGGAACAGAACTAAAGCAAAAATGATCCGATTTTTTATAAACACCGTCTCGCTGGCGACTTTCTTTTTCAGCCTCCCTGTAGCAACAGGATTCGCGCAGTATTCGGAAAATCGTCCACCGGCCAAAACCGTCGCGACGCAGGATTCAGCAAATCGAATTCCCCCGGACTTCTCAATAAACCAACCGCCGCTAGTCATCCGCGCCGATGCTTATGCGGGAATACCGTTTGGGATTGGACGCGTCACGTTTCGGATGCGGCAAGGCGATGAAATGATTCTTAGAACCGGAGCCACGTTGTTGACCGAAAAGAACAATCGAATTCTGTATCCGGTTCAAACCCAGTCGCCAATCAAAGAGTTTATCAGGACGGTGACCGGCAGTGGTTCGAATGTTCCGGATGATCAACACACGATTCTGTTTTTGTTTAAGGGAAATCAACCACTTGAGCTGCGGCTCGATGGGACTGGAACGACATTTCAAAACGTCAACGTAGATTCGACCAAGCCGAATCGACTCAACCGATTCATGAGGTTGTGGTGGCGCGAATTCGAGACGATGGCTGGAAAGCAGATGGAAGGCGGCGACTACCCAGGCGTCGTTGAAACCTACCTGACGTCGATGTTACGCAAGCGGCTGGGATTCGAAGCGCCGCGCCGACCACGAAAAAAACGGGATCAGTTGGCACAAACGTTTGAGCTCTTATTTGACGTGGAAAAGCTTCGCAATGAATCTATCGAGCGAGCCATGTCAGGTTTTGCCGACAATGCGATTGCCAACCAGCTGCTTCCTCCAGACATCGGATGGACTCCGGTTGTCGTCGAAAATTTGCCGGCCCAGGTGGATGTTGAAGAGATTGTCAAATCGGTCCCAGAGGAATGCTTTTACTTGCGATTCGGAACTTGGCAAAACCAGTTGTGGTTGCAACGACTGATGGAGGAATTCGGTGGCGACCTGGGCCGGATGATTAAACTGCGCGGGTACAAGCCCAAATTTAACAACAAATTTCTCAATCAACTAGCAATCCAATCGACGGAATTCGATGAGCTGTTTGGTGGCAGGTTAATCGAAGATGTTGCTCTGATCGGGATGGATTCCTATATCGAGGAAGGCGCCACGATAGGTGTCATGCTTCGCGCCAAGAACACCAGTGCACTCACCAGGAACCTGCTTAACAAACGATAGAATTTTGTCGATTCACAAAAAGAACAAACTGCGAAATTGAGCGAGATTGATTATTGTGGCCACAAAATTCAGTTTCTATCCACGCCTGATAATCGCTATCGCTCGTTTTACGTCGTTCACGAAAACAACCATTTGGTGGCGACTTCCCTGACCCTGGCACGGCGATTCGTGGATGCATCGGAAGGCGATGGGGCCTTGGCCGACAGCGAGGAGTTCCGGTACGCACGAACGCAGATGCCACTGGCACGTGAAGACACGGTTTTCGTTTATTTGTCCACGAAATTCTTTCAGCAGCTATTAAGTCCCCATTATCAAATCGAGCTCCGCCGAAGAAATCGTGTTATCAGTGATATGCAACTGCTGGAGGCGGCTCGATTAGCGGCCAGCCATGAGGGGCTCGACTTTGACGATCTAAATGTTCTGGTTCAAAACGGTTTCATTCCGGAGGGATTTGGACAACGACCTGACAATAGTAGTTTTGGTGCCGACAAACGGATCTGGTCGGATTCGATTCGTGGGCGTCGAGGTTTCTTTACACCGATTGCCGACATGATCGTCACTTTGGTTTCGCACGACGAATATGACTGGTTTACAGAACGGGCGAAATTTTTCGCCCAAAATATTAACAGTCTTGATCCGATGATCATCGGGATCAAACGATTTGAGCATGACACGAAAGAAAATGTCGAACGGGTTATTTTTGATGCCCGGGTTGCTCCTTTTGGCGAGGACAAATACGGATGGCTGATGGGAATGCTCGGGCCAACCCTGCAGCATCAGATTGCCAGTTCACCGGAAGATATTATCTCACTGCAGGCGAGTTTAACGCGCTCCGGCGGCGTCGTGCGTGAGCCATCGAATCATCATTTGTTTGCTGCAGTTCAAGATCAGATGGATCCGTCGGTCGATTTGCGCCCGACATCAACGATGCAGCTGATCCAAACGTTGCGTGAGGCACCCGCTTATCTTGGTTCGTGGCCCAATGCGGGCTTTTTGGATTGGCTGCCTGCATTGGGTGGCGAACCCGATCAGTTGGGTTACACGTACTCGAGGATTTTGGGCCTGTGGCGATTGCAGTGGGGCGATTTTTCGGTGGTCGCTTTTGATCGCAACCGGTTGGAAGCTCTCAAGCCTTCGCTGGCTGTGGTTCCCAGTGAAAGACCGGCTCAAATTCGTCTTTTGATTGGCGACTTGGGAACTTCGCGTTTGCAGGGATGGGCGAACTCGGTGAATTATCGCCGTAGCTGGGAGACATCGATCGCAAACACGCGTTTGTTGAATATGCTGACCCAGCAATTTGGAATTTCACCCGAAATCGCTCTGGTGGTTGCCGAGCAATTATTGAACGTCAATCTCGTTTGTTCGCTGGGCGGAGAATATCAACTTTATGAGCTCCGTTCTGGTCGAAAACTGTGGGCGTCCAACGCATGGCCTTCATTTGCGAATCCGGAATTGCCAGCCGATTACGAGGCTCCACTGCTTGCGTGGTTTCGGGGCGCGCAAGTCGAGGTAACCAAAACGCAGACACAATTCGCCGTTCATGGCCACTTGGACATCGAACGGCAAGCTGCCGAATCGCAAATCAAACTGCCCTCGTTTGATGTACTAAAAGGATTTTCCAACATGTTCGGCGTCGGAGCGAAGACGGAAGAGTCCAAAAAGGATTCGCCGAAGCCAAACAAAACACCGACACCCAACAAACCCGATAAGTAACCTGACAGGTCCGGAAAATAGCTAAGTCATCCTGAACCGAGTGGAGCGAGGTGAAGGATCTCTCGCAATTCGCGTGAGATCCTTCAGTCGCTTAGGCTCCTGTGCGAATTGTGACCTCACATATCGAGGTGTAGCAACCAAATCTAAATCATCCTATCATTTTGTGTTCAAATATCGTCGGATGATTTCGTAATGAGCCAATGATTCAACAAAGGTGTGTGCAATGGAATGGTTGATTGCACTCCTTGCCCTGACAGCAATGGAGATTGTGCTTGGGATCGACAACATTGTGTTTATCACAATTGTCTCAAACAGGCTGCCCCTGGACGAACAACCCCTCGCGCGAAGACTTGGTCTGCTGTTAGCGTTGGCGACACGTCTGATGCTGCTTTTCGTTTTGAGTTACATCGTTCACAATTTGACGGAACCCATCTTCAATCTGGTCAGTCTCGGCATTCCTGAATCGTGGGTCGCTTCGATGGGAGTGCCAAAAGAGTTACTTGAATACGGCGGCGAGCAAGTCGCGCACATTCGTGATGATTACTTTATTGAGGCCAACGGTGTTTCCTGGAAAGATATTATCCTGTTTGTGGGCGGACTTTTTCTGGTCGGCAAAAGCGTTCACGAAATTCACGATGAGTTTGGCCATGGCTCCGGGCGACTAAGTGCTCGTGAAGTTCGAGAAAAAGACGAAGCCTTGGCGAAACTTATCGAAGAACGCGATGCGAAGATTGCCGATACCGAACAACGCTTGTCGATCGAGCAAGAAACTCAACGACGGATTAGTGAAGAAGTCGCAACTGCAGAAAACGGCAGTATTGAGAAGGCGAACCTCAAGGAGTCGAGCTGGCGTGAAATGGACGAGAGCCAGCTTCAGCAAGCCAGACAAGACCTGTCGGAGTTGGAGCAAACAATTGTTAAACTAGAGGCCAAACGCGAAAGATACGCGAAGAAAAAACAGCAACTTCAGGCCGAGCGAGATGAGCTCAAGGATATTCCGGCTGGAAAAACGTCGTTCGCCAGTGCCCTGGTCCAGATCGCCCTGCTCGATGTCGTGTTCTCGTTGGACTCGGTGATTACAGCCGTTGGGATGGTAGACGAGCTATGGGTGATGGTGGTGGCAATCGTCATCGCCGTGGTGATCATGTTGGTTTTTGCAGAAACGGTAAGTAAGTTCGTCAGCGCCCATCCAACGTTGAAAATGTTGGCGCTCAGCTTTTTGATTCTGATCGGCGTGATGCTCGTCGCTGAAGGTGTCGGAGCACACGTTGACAAGGGCTATATTTACTTTGCGATGTTCTTTGCGGTCATCGTCGAAGTGATGAATCTCAGGCTGCGCAAAAAAACCGAAAGTCAGTTACCTCAACCGGTCTAACGCTTTAGCAAGTTCTGCCTTCGAAATTCATTGTTCGTTTTCGAGTCAGTCAAATCGGAATATCGAATGGCGAACAAGGAATATTGAAATCTGAAGTAACCTCGTTGGTTGCGGCTACAGGCAGTGCTAAGATTAAGATTACGACCAGGAGTCGACCAAAAATGACTTGGATTGAAACAAACTTCACCGAAATCGGTTACGATTAGGCGTAATTCAAAAATATTTCACAAAGACCTTTATTCTCGGAAGCCAACATGTTTCGGAAGACTTTTACATACGTATTCATTGCCGCGGTAATCATTCATTCGGGACCGTTGTTCGCACAGGAATCGACAGCCAAGCCGGAAGAAATCTGGTTCGGAACATTGGACGTCAAAGTCGCCAAACTCCGATTGGAAATACGTTTAAACGAGAACGACGACCAGAGCTACTCTGGCAAAATGATCAGTCTCGACCAAGGCGCGCAGGAGATTCCTTTCAGCTCGGTTACTTACAGCGACAAAGAACTCGCATTCGCGATCAAGGGCCTTGGCCTAAAATATTCCGGTTCATTAAATGCGGAGAAAAACGAGGCGATCGGAACCTTTGAACAGGGTGCTGCCAGGTTTCCCTTAACAATCAAAAAAGTTGACAAAATTCCAGAACTGAAGCACACGCAAACATGGACCGGAAAAATGACAGCCGGTCCTCAGGTGTTTGATTTTCAGTTTCGTGTTTTCGAAGATAATGATGGCGAGGTGAGTTTGAAGTTGGATAGTTTTACAGAGAACCTGTCCGATATTCAATGCACAATGAAACATGAAGGCGATCAAATCACGATTAACGTGCCAATTGCGGTAGCGCCGGCTGAGTTCATTGGGACCTTAAGTGAAGATCAAAAAACGTGCATTGGAAAATGGACACAGCGTGGCAATTCGTTTGATCTGGTCTTAAAAAACATTCCGCTGGAATCAACACGGATCGTTGGGCAAAATCGACCACAATTGCCGCAACCTCCGTTCGACTACGACTCGGAAGACGTCAAAATCGAAAACAAGAAAGACAATGTCACCCTCGCCGGAACTCTCACATCGCCGAAAGGCGCAGGGCCCTTCCCTGTCGTCGTGATGATTAGTGGCTCCGGTGCAC
>CAMYNE010000065.1 GCA_947259675.1 uncultured Pirellulaceae bacterium | reverse complement strand
GATGTGTATTATGCCGACGGGCGGAGGTAAAAGTCTCTGTTATCAACTTCCATCGGTCGCTCGCGATGGCGTTACGATCGTGATTTCGCCCCTCATCGCGTTGATGAAGGATCAGGTTGATTCGCTGAACCAAATCAACATTCCGGCAACCTTTATCAACAGCACCCTCACGCCAGCGCAGCAACAAGCTCGCATCGAGGGGATGATCGATGGCCAATACAAACTGGTTTACATCGCACCGGAAAGGCTGCGAAGTGCTTCATTTATGCGAGCCGTAAAAAAAACCAACATTCAGTTTCTGGCCGTTGACGAAGCCCATTGCATCAGCCAATGGGGCCACGATTTCAGACCTGACTACGCCCGTCTGGGACGGTTTCGGCAACGCATCGGAAACCCGCAAACCGTCGCGCTCACGGCAACCGCTACCAAGCTCGTTCAAGCCGACATCGGAAACATTTTGGATCTCAACGATCCGACCACGTTTGTTTCCGGGTTTCGCCGCGAAAACCTCTCGCTTTGCGTCGCCAGCCCAAACGGCAACGTGGAGAAAGACAACATGTTGATCGATTTCCTTCGATCTCACGATGGCTGCGGCATTATTTATGCTTCAACACGCAAGAACTGCGAACATCTGGTTGAGCTGCTTGCGTCAAAAATCAGGCGCAACATTGCCTATTACCATGCGGGCCTGGAAACCGATAAAAGACGAGAAGTTCAGGAAACTTTCATGTCCGGCGAAACGGAAATTATCGTTGCCACCAACGCATTTGGGATGGGAATCGATAAATCCGATCTTCGGTTTGTCGTTCATTACAATTTGCCAGGAAGCGTTGAAGCTTACTACCAGGAAGCGGGCAGGGCAGGACGGGATGGCAAACCGGCTGATTGCCTGTTGCTTTATTCTTTTCAAGACAAGTTCATTCAAGAATTTTTTATCGAAAACTCTTATCCGTCGCGGGCCATCGTCAAACAAGTCTACGAGTATTTGCGCGCGATTGATGCAACTCCCATCGAAATGACGTTGGGCGACATCAAGGACGAACTTAATCTCTCAATCGGCACAACGGGCATCTCGAATTGCGAAAATTTGCTTGAGAAAGCGGGCGTAATCGAGCGACTAGACTCGCGACAGAATATGGCGGCGATCAAGATCGACTCGGATCGCGATACGTTGATCGATTTATTGCCCAGAGATGCCCGCGTCCGCCGGCATGTGATGCGTGGGCTGGAAAAGATCGTCGGACCATTACGCGGCGAACGAGTCATGTTTCGCCCGGAGAGACTGGCCACCGACCTGGATATGAAATGGCCCGCTGTCAATCGTGCGATTCGAGAATTGAACAAACTGGAAGCCGTTGACTACGTACCGCCGTTTCGAGGACGCGCGATCCACATGCTGTCGCGCGAGAAGAAGTTTCACCAGTTGGACATTGACTTTGTAGAACTCGAACGTCGTAAACAATCGGAATACGACAAACTTCAACGTGTGATCGACCTGGCTACGACTCGTCGTTGTCGCCAACTTGAGATTCTGGAATATTTTGGCGACCCGGATCGAGATCTTTGTGGGTCATGCGACAATTGCCGGGAACGGGCTGATTCGCGTGGTCCCAAACCCAAATTCGCCGATCAGGATGCTTGCCTGTACGCCGTTCAAGTGGTCCTCAGCGGAGCCGCCCGAACCCACGGTCGATTTGGCAAAACAATCATCGCCCAGATGCTTACGGGTTCGGCTGCCAAAAAAATCAAACAGCTTTCGCTCAACAAGCTCAGCACATTTGGCTTGCTGAGAGGCTTTCGCCAAACGGATGTCTCGGCACTCATTGAGTTCCTGATCGAATCGCGTTACCTGGAGCAAAATGAAAACACGAAGTTCCGCCCTGTGGTCCAAATCACCGCTGCCGGGCGAGAAGTCATGAGCGGACATAGCTGGGTCGACTTCACCGATCGAATACCCGGTGAACTCGTCAACCAAATCTCGATTCAGCTCAAAGGAAAACAACCACATCTTGTTAACGAGCCACGACATACCGTCGAAAACGAACCAACCAATGAAGTCACAGAAGAATTACAGGTGTCCAATCTCGACGACATAGAACAGGCCACAGAAACTCCACCTGATGGGGCGACGGAAACTCCACCTGATGGAATCGACGAAAGCAGATTTGAAACTCTGAATGAAGACGATTCGAGCTTTGAATCTCACGCTTCGGATTCAACCAAAACCGAAATTCGACGGATCCGCGTCGATTTACCTGAGCCAAGTGCCGTTCAACCGAGTTACTATTGGACGTGGAGGCTGCTGGCCGATGGTTATTCGCCTGAACATCTTCAGCAAGTTCGGCAAATTGATCGTGAAACGATATACGATCATGTGATTCGAGCTATGGAACATAACAGGCCAGCAGAATCGGAGTGGTTACTGCGGTCGGACCAGATCGAAGTTCTCAGGCAAATAATCGCAAAACACGGCAGAAAACGAATGACCGAACTCATTGGTGAATTGCCTTCAACCATTTCGGTACAACAATTAATGTACTACTTGAAGTGTGAATCTGTGCAATAGGCCAGTTTGCGATTTTGAGTGGGCTCTGAAGTCCCGGCGGGGAATGAATGCGGCATTTTGCGGTAAAATCCCACGTCGCGAAATCGGAAAGTTTGAGCTACAATTCGAGGTTTGACAACGATTTCGGCGCGAATTCCGTGCGCCGGGCTGTAAGCCAAAAAAGTAACTAAAGACCGAAATTTGGATTCCAAACGTTCGGTCGAGGATTTCCATGGAAGACAAAAGCCCCAACGACAAAAGCTCAGAGAAACGTTCGAACCAGCCTGCGCGTTCGATGCCAATCTGGATGTTATTGATCGTGCTCGGCAGCGTGCTCGTTTACATGCTGTTGTACATGAACAATACCGATCAATCGACGATCAGCTTCACCTATTTCGAAAACCTCGTTCAGGGAAAAAACTATTATGGGAACGAGATTCTGGATGAAAACGACGAACCCGTTGGTTGCATGATCGAAACATTTGATGTCTCCGAAGACCAGGCTTCCGGGATCTTTAAGCAAATACCCGATCCGGAACCAACGTTTAATGCGAAGGGTGAACGCATTGCACCCAAACCAGGAGTCCAACTCAAAAAGCACTATACCGTGCGACTGCCAGATTCGGAGACTCATCGAGATTCGCTTCTCAAAAGACTGAAAGATGCAGGCGTCCGCGTCGATATCAAACCGCCGAATGACACGTTGAGCTATTACACCGCGCTCATAATTTTGTTCTCGTTGGGACTATTGCTGTTCATGTTTTTGTCACTCCGAAGGACGCAGAGCCAGATGATGGGTGGCGGGGGCTTTTTGTCAAACTTTTCTCGTTCGCCCGCCAAGAAATATGAAGCCTCCACTCTGCCCGTAACCTTTGGCGATGTGGCGGGACTGGAAAGCGTCAAAGCGGATTTGATGGAGATCGTCGAATTCTTGAAAGACCCGACCAAGTTTCAAAAGCTTGGTGGCCGGGTACCCAAAGGCGTGTTGTTGGTTGGGCCTCCTGGAACCGGAAAGACGTTGCTGGCTCGCGCCGTGGCCGGCGAAGCGGAAGTGCCTTATTTCAGTGTCAACGGTTCCGAGTTTATTCAGATGTTTGTCGGTGTGGGTGCCAGTCGAGTTCGCGATCTGTTCGCGACCGCCAAGGGTCAAGCGCCTGCAATTATCTTCATTGACGAAATCGACGCCGTCGGCCGCCAACGGGGCGCAGGACTTGGCGGTGGTCACGATGAGCGTGAACAGACGTTGAACCAGATCCTTGGCGAGATGGACGGATTCCAGGGAAATGACTCGGTGATCGTCCTTGCCGCTACGAACCGGCCCGACATTCTCGATCCCGCTTTATTGCGACCCGGTCGTTTCGACCGCCACGTCACGGTCAGTCGGCCCACGATGACGGGACGACTTGCGATCTTCAAAGTGCATGTACGCGATGTTCCTCTCGACAAAGACGTTGATCTGCAGGTTATGGCCCAAGCCACAGCGGGGATGACGGGAGCCGATATTCAAAACCTGGTCAACGAAGCCGCGCTTTGGGCCGCCCGCAAGAACAAGTCCAAAGTGCAAATGGAAGACTTCTACTATGCTCATGACAAAGTTCTCATGGGTGCCAAACGCGAAGAGGTACTGACCGAAAAAGAAAAAGAACGCACGGCCTACCATGAAGCAGGACATACGCTCGCGGCATGGTATCTGAAGGGAGCCAATCCAGTTCACAAAGTTACGATTATCCCTCGTGGCCAAGCCCTGGGTGTCACTCAAATGGTTCCCGACGAAGACCGGATGAATATGTCCGAGAACGAAATCCGCGATCACCTGGTGGTTTTGCTTGCCGGCCGCGGTGCCGAAAAGTTGATCTATAACGAACTGACCGTTGGAGCGGAAAATGATCTCGAACGTGCGACTTCAATGGCCCGCCGAATGGTCACCCATTGGGGAATGAGCCCGCGACTGGGTCCCGTCAGTTACAAGATGACGGACGATGATCCGTTCCTCGGTCGGGAAATGCATAAAAGCCGATTGTTTAGCGAACACACGATGGAAGTCATTGATGAAGAAGTCGTGAAGATTCTCCAAGATGCCTCGCAAAAATCGATCAGCCTGCTGGAAGATCGTAAGCAACAACTTGAAGATTTGACGGCGAAATTGGTCGAACAAGAAGAATTGGATCGGCACGAAATCGCGGAAATTATTGGGCCCAGCGTGCATCAAGACAAGCCCGCGTTGACTCCACCGAAAACAAATGTGGCGACCCACACACCTGCAACGAACCCAGCTGCGACCAACCAGCCTTCCACGGATTCGACAACGTCGGAAAGCTTGGAACCCACGTCGTAAGAGCATAGGTTGGTGCACTTGTCTGTGCGGTAAACATCGCAATTATTGCTTTTTTGCGATGTGGTACAATTGGAACATGCCAAATTCGCCGACAACAAACCGGTCGATAGCAAAGCGTACAACTCTTGCAGAACAGGGACGCGACAGCGGAGTGCTGGACGCTTCGCCAGTTGAACGAATTCAAATGGTATGGCCTTTGACCCTAGCATGCGGGTCCGCACCAGGCGGTTCCCGCTAAACGACGGTGGCGGCAATGATCCGAAGATCCTTCTTCAAACATTGCGAACGGCGACCGATTTTCTCAATTCCGGTACACGAACGATAATCGCGTGCTCGGCCGGAATGTCACGATCTCCCACTGTCGCTGCATTTGCCTTGGCTCATCATTTACCAGATACACCGGATGACGTGATTGCACGGATTGCTGAAAACAAATCATTAGAATTGAAAAACGAATTGTGGAATGATCTAATGCAGGTGTATCACGAGCTATCCGGAAGGGAAAAGTTTTGAACGCCAGCAAGAAAGATCCGACCGAACCAATTCGACTTAAGGCAAGTCGCTACCCCGCCGTCGATGAAGGAACCGCCTGCACGCAAAGTTCTTTTAAAACCGGCAAGCGGGCTTTCTTGTATATCGGGATGCAGGGAGGACGTTACAAGGCTATGTTCAAATTGCAAAAGTCCATGTCCGAAGCCATCAAACTTGCCGAGAAAGAACCGGACCGATTCGAAGTTGGCTCAACTGCATGGGTCACAGCTAGATTTAGCGCCGATGAACCCATGCCAAAAGAGCTTTGGGAAAAATGGCTTGATGAGAGTTACGAACTGAGTATTGCATCCGGGACTGGCAAGAGGTCCACCAAGAAGAGAATTCCAAAGAAAAAGACTGTGAAGAAAACGGTCGCTAAGAAGAAGTCCGCGAAGCAGAAGTAGCTTAGCGCTGATCCCAAACAAAAAAAAGAAAACGGCTCAGCACAACGGACAATCTATCCGTCTCCTCCTGAGCCGAATAGATTGCAATTCGTTATCCCGCTTGAGCAGAGAGCAGCAAATGAAGTTTAGATTCTCAACTGCGCTGCTGCTTCAAACATAAATACGAGCACATTAGTCGTCTTAATGAACGCGGCCATCCAGCGAGCTTTTTCAAGCGCGAACCGATGGTCACGCGGTTAAGTAAACGAAACGATACAAAAAACGTTGACCCGTCGGACCAACGTTTGTCTTTCGATTTAATCTTCCGCGCGGCTTCCGTCGCCGCACATCATCACGATGCGAGGCATGAACTCGCCAATGATTTCGACGAGATCCTGCTGGGCCGCCATCACGTCGTGAATGTTCTTGTAGGCACCCGGGACCTCGTCGAGTCCACCGGCCAGCAAACGCACGTTCTGGCGACGCAAATGGTCTCGCCAGTCTTTCCAGTTGAAATCCTGTTTGGCCTTGGTCCGCGACATGCGTCGACCGGCTCCGTGGGAAGCCGAATTCAGACTTTGCGGGTTTCCGCGTCCTCGTACGACAAAACACGAATCGGCCATGTTACCTGGAATCACGCCCAAGTCTCCCTGATCGGCGGGCGTTGCACCCTTGCGATGAACGTAAACCTCTTTACCGCCGTGGTTTTCCAGCCAGGCAAAGTTGTGATGGTTTTCCACAGTCGCCAGGCGCTGAGCACCCGACAGCTTGGTCACATTGCGGTGAATCACTTCGTGGTTGGCCGACGCATAACGCCCCATCAAATTCATTGCGTTCCAATAGTCCTGGCCTTCTTCGGAGTCCATTTCCAACCAGGAAAGATGACGCAATTGCTTATCATCGCGAATTCGAGACGGCGCCTTGCTGCGAGCGATGTCGGTGTAACGTTGACAGACGCGGGCTCCTGCCCCACGGCTTCCACTATGTGACAGCAGAGCCACATACGTACCAGCCTCGACACCGAGTTCATCATCCGGCAACGTCAGGATCCCCCATTCAACAAAATGGTTTCCACTTCCGCTGGTGCCAAGTTGATTCACGGCTCGATCACGAACTTCGCGCGTGATCGCGGTAATTGTCCAATCCTCATCGAGAACTTGATGTTGTTGAGCGGTTTTCCATTTCGCCCCAATACCAAACTGGGTTCCTCGGTGAAGTGCGCGATCCAATTCCTGACACCTGGCTGATTCGTTCGCCTGTACGATTTCAACTGGCAAGTCGGTGATTGTCATTTTCATCCGGCAGGCGATATCCACGCCGACGCCGTACGGAATGATCGCGTTTTCGCAAGCCAGCACACCACCAATCGGCAATCCGTATCCCGAATGTGCATCGGGCATCAAAGCTGCTGCGTAAGAGATTGGCAAACGACACGCATTTTCGATCTGCTGTTTCGAATATTCGTCAAATTCCGCACCCCAGCTGTGGTATTCGATTGGCTCTCGATCAAAATCCGAGTTGCGAAATTCGATGATGGCGAGTGCGAGGGAACCATATTCATCGTTGGCAAGATAGACTTCGGGCGCAGCTACGATTTTGGGGATGATCGTTTTGGGCTTGTTTTCGCCGCGAGACCGACTTGCGATTTGCACGCATACAATTGCTTCCGGAACACAATCTGGCGGAACACCAAGTGCGATGAGTTGTTTCTTGTTCACGTCTTTGCTCCGGCGAACGTTTGGCGATGTCCGAATCGCTGATTGATCCATCATACAAAAAAAGCCTCTTGGCTTGGACCAACCGTCAACATGTCTGACAGTCGCATGAATCGAGTGTTCGCGCAAAATTGCTGCCATCACGACCGATAATTGAAGACTGCACGCTGAGATTCGAATAGGGTGCAACTCACTTATCTCCATAGAATTGGCAAGAAACCCCCGCGTTCACGCGGCGGGAGGTTCATCTTCGGCCTAGCTTTAACAAGCTTTGGAAAATAGCAGAAGCCCCCGCATTTATGCGGCGGGAGCGTCACCTCTCGCCCGACGGGGGTGCCAGATGATCGGTAGAAAGTGAGGCTCCCACCACATAAATGTGGGGGCGTCCAACGAATGGCC
Source organism: uncultured Pirellulaceae bacterium (assembly GCA_947259675.1). GTDB lineage: Bacteria > Planctomycetota > Planctomycetia > Pirellulales > Pirellulaceae > Mariniblastus. The sequence continues at coordinate 299 of CAMYNE010000065.1, read as the reverse complement.
GAACTGAGTTGTGCGAATGTTTTCGCATCTAGGTTGATAGTGAAGCTCCCACCGCGTAAACGCGGGGGCGTCTCCCGAGTTAGGCGAGTTGCACCCATTCGAATAATCAACTTGGCTGTCGTCAAAAAACGCGTGCAGGTCCTTCAGTCGCTCCGCTCCTTCAGGATGACACAAGCGTTGTGAAGAAAGTCATTAACGAAAACCTGCGATTCAACTCAACTTTGACACTAGTCCCGCAAACACGAATTAACCTGTCACCATAGCCTACCGATTTCCCGATAGAAAACCCTTTTCAAGGA
>CAMYNE010000064.1 GCA_947259675.1 uncultured Pirellulaceae bacterium | reverse complement strand
TATTCACATCGGCCAAGGTTTCCCATTTAGGTCTGTTGCCTCAAGGGCAGACCGAACGATTTGATCGTGCAATTTCCATGGTTACGCAAATGGAAAAAGAGGGTTTTGGTTCCTGTCGAAACTACGGCGAGTGTGAGGCTCAATGCCCGAAAGGCATCAGCATCGCTTTCATCAGCCGCATGAATTCCGATTTTTTGCGGGCAACCTTGACGCAACCGATCAATCGTCGCGGTGAAATGAAAACTCAGTGATTAACCGTACGGTTTGCAATTTGATGCAACGCGTTACGTTAACGGGTAGGGCAACTCGACCAGGGATGCGATCGAATTGGTCGGCGATGCCAGGGATTTGCGATTCAGGTGAAAACTTGGCCAGCCCAGTCTTGCCGGTGCATCGCAGTCGTTTTCGAGATCGTCGCCTACCATCGCAAATTGCAACCTTTGAATCGGACAAGCTGATCGAATGGCTGATTGTATCGAATCATAAAAACGCGGATCGGGTTTTCTGAAACCGATTTGCGACGAGCAGAAAATATGATCGACCAAATGTAATTCAGTCTTTTTCTTTACGATGTTTAACAGCCTTGAGTCGAAATTGGAAGCGATGGCGATGATGGCATCCTGCTTTTTTAACTGCCGAAAACACTCGACTACATCATCATAGATCTGCCAGTTTTCTGGCGTCGCAAAGTGCTTCCAAAGTGCTTCAAATAGCTCGTCAACTTGCCTAATGTCGTCGTAGATCTGTTTGACGAGTTGAAACCACATCTCGCGTTCGATCTCATCGCTTGAAAGCAAACCGCCATTTTGCGATTCAGCTTGCGAATGTCGGTTGCCCACGCCAAAAAGTTCGGCGCGCGCTTTGGCGAATCGAGTAGCCACCTGCTCACGAGTCAGCCGAGAATTGAAGCGGATGCCATGCTCCAAATAAGCGTCGACGACATGCGGCTGAGGAAACAAGACGGTGCCAACGGCATCAAAAAGAACAATCCATTGCACCGAGTTCCGGGTATGCAATGGATTTGTCTTGGAATTCATTATCGTGGTCAGTTGAAGTTAACGATCGAGGATGCGTATTTTTGCTTCCGTTTCTTGAGGTTGAAGCTCCGACAATCCTTTGACGAATCGTTCGCGGTTCTCGTAATTGTATACTGGTTCGGCGCGGATTTTGGGAATTTCGATATTGCTCGCATCGCTTTCCTGCAAGGACTTGACTCGTGGTTGTTCTGAATCAGGAGTAGTTGAGAGGTAGCGATATTGGGTGGAAACGTTTCTGAATTTTGCAATCGTCCGCGTGTTTTGAGCGTCTGATTGAGGACACGCTCGTAACCGTAATAACTTGAGCTGATCGTCAAGGACTGATGGCATGCATTCATTTGATTTCAATATTGGCATTTGGTACTGGGCGCCAAAATCGTCGAAGTCGGTTGTTTGATCGATTGGAACTGAATCGATTCTCAATTCGATCGTACCAGTTGCGGGCGAACGTTCGGTTCGTTCCAGAATGGAAGACTCCGGTAGGTCTCGGTCCGTCGGCGACTCCAGAACCGGAACGAACAAATTTGGTTCGTTTGGAGTCACTGGCTGTAACAAAATAAGATGGTTGTCCGAGATTGTCGATGGCAATTGGAGATTCGGATCGGTGATTTCAAACGACTGAATTGGAACTGCGGGTTTCCGTTCGGGGCGAACGACTTGCGAAGGCTCATTTTCGAGAATCAAATCTGTTTGCAGCAGAGACGGGTGATTCGATCGAGCATCGGTGTTCTTTGAACTAATCTGGTGAAGCGTCGTTTTAGGTCGAGGCAATGGTTCCAAGACGGGAACGGGCACAGGAACTACGACCGTTTCGACTTGGATCGATGGCACGGGTACTGTTTCGCTGACTGGCATCGAGGGTTCAAGCGGAAGTATTTGTGGCGAAGATGGAACGAGAAGTTCACCTTGTTGAATTCGCCGATCAATTTCGTATTTGACGATGGCCTGAATGTCCAGCAACCGTTGTTTCGCTTTTTGTGCATCCGATTCCGCGCGAAGATGACTGAACTTTTGATTCCCCGGCGCCACGTTCGCAAGGCTGGGTAGACTAAGTGCGGGGAGATCTCTGAATTCGACGCTCCCCGTCGTGTCCGACAAAGCTGTATCAGGTGATAAGTCGGGCCCAAAGCCTGCGCGATGCACTGGTACACTCGAAGATGCCGGTTGCCGATATCGAAACGAGGGCTGTGATTGCTGGTTTCGCGAAGTTGTTTCACGAGGAGTATATAGCTTCGGCCGCAAGTAGTGTTTGCTTGTCGGGCGGGCCCTCAAAATGATCGGTTCTGAGTGCTGCGCTAATCGTGCCGCAGGTTCAGCGATCACTTGCGGTGTTTGATCAACTGCGGTGATTTCATTCGAATCGATCGAAAAGGGCTCAAGCTGGGATTCAATCGCTCCATTCTCGCGAGTTGGTTCCTCATTTTCAAAGTTGGGCGAATCGCCGAACTGTTCAGGTTCCCGGCTCTCAGCCGGTTCAAATTCAGATTCAGGTTGTTGATTCAAGATCGGAGGGATGTTGTTCGCCGAATTCTTGCGACCGGATTTCGTCGGTGACGTTGTCTCGTGGTTTGGTTCACTCGTCACAATTACCGTCGGTTGACTATCTGAATCCGATCCGGGAAGGTGAAATTCGGAATCGTCATACTCGAGAAGACTTGTGCCGGATGACTCTACATCAATTTTGTCAAAATGATTTGCATCTTGAATGATCGACTTGGGCTCAAGTGAACGGTCTGGAGCATTTGTTTCCTGCGCGTCCATGGCAGCCGATTTGCGCCTGGCGTCACTGGGTAATTCCGGGATCAAAAATTTGATTTCGCCTTCAGGTGATATTTCCTGTTCCTGACCGGAGTCTTGTGCGGGACCATGATCGACGGGTTCAAAGACAGATGAACGAGATGATTCGTTGGTCGTAGCGTAATGGGAACTTTCTGGTGCAACGATTTCGTTTTCTGCAACAAGATACGAGTCAGTCTGTTTCCTGTTGCGAATTCTTTGCAACAATCCAATTCGACCTGGCTGGTCTGCCCGACAACTTCGACAAGGACTAGATCCATCGCTGTAGGTACAAGGGTCCGATAAGACGTCGCATCCGTCGGGACACCTGCGCTTGTTAACTGAGTTGCAACCACCAAGAAAAGGTGTGAATGTGACTGCCAAAATCAATGTTATTAGTGCCGAGAATCTCATTGCTGATTCATCCGTGAAATGCAACTTATTCGCCGCGCCGTTACAACTGGGACGGGTCTATCCGCAGGTATCGACAGGTAAAAACCAATCCAACGGATATTGTCCCACGGAAGACAGAACCCGATTAACCCGCACGATAGAGCAGGCCCGCAAGGTTTCTATGAGGATGGCCTTTTGGGTGTCAAAATCGCTCCAACCGTCTCCGCTGATCTCGTCGAGAGATTGGTTTTTGGTAAGATTTGATGGTTTTGCAAATGCTTCACGCAACCGAAGATCGACTCATTTTACCGGAGCTAGCGACCAGGCTGTGAATGTTGGGTTGGCATGCCGAATTAGGCAAACGACCTGGATTGACAGTCTGCGGAAAAGTACAGGCAAAAAAGAGAGGTTGGTCGAACATGTTCTCGTTTAACTTAAACGCGTGCCCATCGGGCCGCGCGGGGCGATGCCCACGCGGTTAAACGAATTTTCTGTTTGTGTTTATCACAGTCAACCTGCCAAAACTGGCATTGTCCAATTAGCCTTCGGTTTTTAACGGCAATTGGTCAATCTTGGCTGCCAGGATAAAGTCATTTTCACACAAGCCTTGGATGGCGTGAGTCCAAAGCTCAATCCAGACGTTTTTGTAGCCTTCCAAATGAAGATCGGGGTGATGCCCGTCTTGTTCGGCTAATTCACCGACACGATTGAAAAAATCCAGGCCGACGACAAAGTTCTTCACGGTCCAGTCTTTTCGGATTCTCTGTCCGTCATTAGTCAAATACCAGCCATCGAGGTTAGCCAGTTGATCGCGCACAAACGGAAGTGGACACGGTTCGACGCCGCCTTCACAAGGTTCACATTTTTTGGCGGTCAATTGTTCTGCACTTTGAATTTCCATGGGAATATCTCGAGATGGGATTTGAACGGAATTAAAGTATCTTTATTGTGTGGAAGTTCCGGCGGGAGTCAACTTTAACAATTCGGCGTGTTCGGACATCGCATCAATGACGAATTGAATGTGTTCGTTCAAGTCAACGTTCAATTCCTCGGCACCCTGGGTAATGTCCTGGCGATGGACTTTTTCGGCAAAGCTCTTCTGTTTCATTTTCTTGCGAACGCTTTTCGAGGTCATCCCTTCGATTCCATTTGGGCGAACAAGCGCGACGGCCGTAATGAACCCCGAAAGTTCATCGCACGCAAAGAGCGCTTTGTCCATCAGGTTAACGCGAGGACAATTGGTCTCTTCACAATGTGACTTGATCGCATAAATCACGTCGTCCGGATAACCCTGTTCGGCAAGTATTTTGGATCCTTCGAGTGGATGCTCGGGCGTCGTCGGAAAACGCTCGTAATCGAAATCATGCAGAAGGCCGACGATGCCCCATTTTTCGACATCTTCTCCATATTTGTTGGCGTAGGCTCGCATCGCGATTTCGACCGATTGCATGTGCCGACGCAATCCATCCTGTTTTGTGTATTCACACATCAACTCAAAAGCTTTGTTGCGATCAATCATATGGTTACGGATTTGTTTGGAGACATGTTTCCGGTTGCGAAGATTATGATATCCGAAACATCGATCGACTCAATTGGGATCTTGCTTATTTGAATCGGATATTTGGACGAGCTGTTTTGTTTCTGGCGAATCAAGTCTTGGTTCGTTGGAATACAGGTATTCCCTGAGCCACAAATAAAGGCGGCTGGCCACGTTGATCGCGACGCCCGTTAGCAGGCAAACCAGGAACAACCCGATGGTCAGCGAGAGCCGGAGATTCCACCGCTCCGGTAGCAACAACTCAACGAAAATTGCGGTAGCCATGATCGCAATGAAGGTGCAAATGGCAAGCAACATCCAGGCAAAGCTGATTGATCGCGAGCCGCGAGGTTTTGCACCGATGCCGTCTGGCGCTGCATCCGTCCGGAACGTTGGATCAAGGTTACCGAGGTCGTCGCTACCGCAGTTCCAACAGCGACGAAAATGAGGCTCGATGGCTTCTCGACAATTGGGGCATAACCACATTTGTTGTGAGATCATCTGCAACGCGTTTTCTATTTATGGCCCGTTAGTCTGATTTGTCGTCCTCATCCTTGTCCTTGTCTTTGTCGTCGCCTTTTTTGTTTTCGCTTTCAACGTCTTCTTTTGATTCTTTGTCGTTCGAGTCAACGGAATCGGAGTCCTCATCGGCCTTTTTCTTTTTTTCTTCCTCGACGTTTTGAAGTTCTCGCCAGGGTTTTTCGTCTTTGTAGCTGGCCAGTTCTTTCTCGAGACTATCCAGCTGCTCTTCAAACGGAGTCTGATCAGCGTCTTTGTCTGCCTCGGCGTTGGCTTTGTTAACTTCGATTGCTTTTTCAATCCAATCAATGGCTGTTACAAAATCGCCATTTTCGGCGAAGGCGGATGCCAACGTGCTAAGGATGTGGGGCATTTTGTAATCGGTAACTTCGCAAGCTTTCGTGGCAAGTTCGATCGCACGGTCTCCATCCCGCAGCTCGTCGACAGGAGAAGTAGCAAGTACCCAGGCGAGGTTGTTCAGGATCCCATCGTTGTCGGGGCCAAGCTCAAGCGCTTTGTCATAGTCTTCAATCGCTTCTTTGTGTTGGCCAAGCGAGAGCCGGGCATCGCCACGTCCGCGGAGAATCAACATTCGAACTTCGTCGCCTTCGGAAGACGTGGTAATCATGTTGAGGACGCTGTTGTAAATTCGAATCGCACGCCGCGGTTGATCGTTGGCGTTATACAGCTGGGCCAGTTGCAGTTTATACCCAATGTTGGTTGGACTAAGGTCGCCCAATGTTTTTAGATCTTCGATTGCATCCGGATAATTTCCTTTTTCCGTATAAATCTCAAACCGCAGGATTAACGCCGTGGGAAATTCTGGCTGTTCGTCCAGCACCAGATTCACGTCTTCGAGTGCCTCGTCGTTTTCGCCAGTTTCAAACAGAGCTCGCGCTCGAATGAGTCGGGCGCCATAAAGTTTTCGGTCCAATTTGAGTGCCGTGGTTGCGTCTTCGATCACACGATCGAAAGACTCAGCCAACAAAGCAAGCTGTGCGCGAAGCAGGAGGCTCTCGGTTGACTCTTCGTCTACCTTGATGGCCTCGTCCATGATCTCGATCGCTTCATTCAACTTCTGAAGCCCGGCCAACGATCGAGCTACTTCGTGATAAGCCTTGATATTTTCACGATCACTTGCGAGCCAGGTTTTGAAATCTTCAACCGCTTTGGCGGGTTCGTTTTTGCGCAAATAGTAGCTGCCGCGGACCAGAATGGCTTGCATATTTTCCGGGTCGATCTTGATTGCTTGAGCAAGATCGGCCAGCATCGTGTCATCATCTTCGGCAAGGGTCGCACGAATCACCAGTGCTTTGGACAACGAGACTTGATCATCACCGGCCAGCTCAACTGCTTTTTCGATGGCTTCAATACCGGCTTCGCGGTCTCCGGCAGGAAGTCCATGCATGCGAGCCATTAGTTGGTAGGCTTGCCCCATTTTGGGATTGAGTTCGACGGCTCTTTCGAGCCGCGTTATCGCCTGAGAACGAAATCTTCTCCAGCGCTGGTCACGACCGGACGAATTGAAAATCTGCTTGGATAACAACTCAGCATGCTCGTACAATGTTGACGAAAGCAGCTGGTTGGCACTTTCAACGCCTTCCTCATCGAGCCCCTTTTCAAGGGCATCTTCAAGCAGATCGACAACCTTATCGAGGTCGCGAGTGGTCTGAGCCGTAATCTTCAGACTGAATGCCTCGTCCAACTGCGCGGTGCCGTCGTCTTGCTCTTGCTCTTGCTCTTGATCTTGATCTTGATCTTGCCCTTGCTCTTGGGCGAAAGAGATCGTGGTAGCCGTCCCAAGCACGAGCAGACAAATTGCAATTCGATAAAAACTCATCCAAGCCAACCAACGCATGGATTTCTCCCGGTCTTAACAAGTTATTTTTACGTGACCTAAATTCTATTGGATTTCAATGGCTGCGAGAATCGCCAAAATGCCCCCAAAACTGACAAAACACATACGGTTTTGCGAATTCTGAAACCATTCGTTCCTGCAAAGGCAAGACAGTTTGCGCTTCCCCCTTGTTACGACGCAAAAATCGCGAAACCGATTCGAGATCGACTCCGCGAAACGCTTGTTTAGGACCCGCGTCGTGAATTCAGCCACCGGAACGACCGGGGCAGCTTAAATGAAAGTTGCGATCACAAGAGCAACAACGCTCATTAACTTCAACAAAATGTTGAGCGACGGCCCAGAAGTGTCCTTGAACGGATCACCGACGGTATCGCCCACCACGGCAGCTTTGTGAGCATCGGAGCCTTTTTTCAACATCTGGCCGTTAACTTCAAAGCCTTCCTCGATCATTTTCTTAGCGTTGTCCCACGCACCGCCAGCGTTGGATTGGAATAGTGCCATCAATACTCCGCTCACTGTTACGCCCGCCAACAGCCCGCCCAACATCAAGGCGTTTGTGTTTTCGCCGGGGAAAAAGTATCTGGGAACGAATCCGAATGCGACAGGAACCAGAACTGCGACCAGTCCGGGCAAAATCATTTCGCGAATTGAGGCCTTCGTAGAAATCGCAACACATTTACCATATTCCGCTTTCCCGTCTGCAGCTTCAAAAATTGCTTTATCCTCTTTTGACCACTTATCCTGTTCAACGCCATCATTCTTTTTCATCACATTCAGAGCGGCCTTGAGCTCGGGGATGTCCTTGAACTGTCGTCGAACTTCCTCAATCATGGACATTGCGGCACGTCCAACAGCGTTCATCGAAAGAGCTGAGAACAGGAACGGCAACATTGCACCAATAAACAACGATGCCATCACATAGGGGTTGGTAATGCTGATATCGGTGATTTCCAAGGCTGCCGGATGGGATAAGTTATACGAGGTCATAAACGCCGCGAAGAGCGCCAAGGCGGTCAATGCCGCCGAGCCAATCGCAAAACCTTTTCCAATCGCGGCAGTCGTATTGCCAACTGCATCAAGTTTGTCGGTACGT
>CAMYNE010000063.1 GCA_947259675.1 uncultured Pirellulaceae bacterium | reverse complement strand
GATCTTTTTGAGCTTCTCGATCAGTCGATCGTGCCAGAGTTTTGCGCATTCCGGTCGCGGTGGAAGATCTCCATTTGTCCCAGTCCCAGGATAGCAGAAACCCATGGGAACAATTGCGATTTTGCGTTCATCATAGAAGTCCTCTACCGAAATCTGCATCCAATCGCGGAGCCGATTACCGCTTGGGTCATCCCACGGTTTGCCGCTGTCGTGCACTCGAAGGCCGGGAGCCTGACCGATAATCAGGATTTTCGATTTTGAATGGGCGGCCAGGATTGGACGGGGCCCCAGCGGCAAGTGCCGTTCGCACTCGCGGCAACCGCGAATGTCCTGAAGCAGGGTTTTTAACGTCGTCAAGATTCTACCCGCGTTTTCCGTCAGGCAGTCTTATCTTTTTTGCTCTCGATTTGTGAGCTTCCAGGCATCCAGCCAATACTGACCGCCGCGCTGCATTTGGAATTCGCTCATCAGCCGGCGTTGCATATCTGGAAGATGGCCGGCCCCGTAAAAGATGGCGAGATTCTTTTTCCCCGAGGCTATTTCCCGACGAAGGATCTCCATTACCTTGGCATTTCGATGGTCGATAATGGTTGAACCCTCTTTGCCTTCGAACATAATCATGCCGCCTTCCATGTTCTTCATCTGTTCGGCCATGACTCGTCGAAGTCGTAAAGTCTTGTTTTTGGAAAACATCGCCAACAGCAGACCCGCTTCTCCGCCTCCGCGACCGCGGCTTTGCATCGCCATGCTTTGTCCCATGGCACGGAACATTATTCTGGCAACGCTTTCTTCATTTGCCTTCATGCTCTTGCCAAACTCCTCGGGGGACATGTCGGCGTGCACGAAATTGGACTTGGTGTAATCGATATGCTCCAGCTGAAATTCCAAGCCGAGCCCTTCTTGCATCGTTTTTTGGATTGCAGCCAACGGGTTGGCAATACTCACCTCGGTGCGGCCTCCTTTGGGGATCACCGTGCCCTCGGGAGCAACCAACTCGTACAGTAATCCGTCGTAGTCTTCAAATCGTTTGTTGAATTGTTCGTAGTATTCCTTCTCACCGATATGAACAACACCCGCCAAATCGACGGTGATTCGGTCTCCCTGGTCATTTGTCATCATGTAACGGGTTACCGATGTTTGCAACGCGACCGGCCGCCCTTTCTTGTCATGGCTGACACGGAGAAAGTGCGAGAGCTCATCAATCTTTTTCTTGTTTTTCTTTTCGACTTTCGCGTCCGACGTTTGGTCGACTTTTTTGTCGGTTGTTTCGTCAGAGGCGTCTTGAACTGCCGAATCGGCCGATGTTTCTGGCTCGGCGGTTGCAACCTGCATCGCTGGTGCAGAAACGCCTACCAGGCCTACGATCAAACATGCGACGAGGGCGAACCAACGCGGGTTAACAGAATTCATAACGATCTCGATTGTTAAGCGGTCTGCCAAAATTGGCTTTGTTAGACGATGATATCACTAATGATATTGAAATGCGGACATGAATCAAATCGGCCTGATCCTACTTCAAATTAACGAACGTCAGTTTTTCCACCCGGGATGGGCATCACTGCTGCGATCAAGTTCCAAAACGTCGAACAGATCCGGAGGAAAATGATCAAGTCAAAATATTGGGCCGATAGACCACCACTTCACTTCCATTGGCAACAAAAACCGAAGCCGGCCGTTTCGCGAGCGGTTTGACAAATTCAGGTCCAAAAAGTCGTTCGACATCGCACGTAAAGTTCGCTTGGCCGGCATTCCAGATCGTCCAGGCTGGACGAGTGACTGGATACTCAAGTGTCTTGTTGCCGCGTTTACTGTAAATAAACGAATGATTCAAAATAAAACCGACTTTGGTATCCCGTCCGGTCTTGGCGACGCGTTCGCGAGCCAGGACACGAATTCGGTTCCAGCGATCGCCATCGACTTGCCAGCGATAATCTGCGCTGGGAGGACGACCCTCTTCATCACCGTCAAATCTGGCGTGAGCCCATTTCATTCGGATTCGTCCGAATTCAGCCTTAAATAGTTTTTCGAGCGCCCACGATGCGGCCCAACTGGACACATAATCCTTGATAAAACAGTTACCGTTTTTGTATTGGTTCTCACCAACTTTGCGGCGGACATAAAAGCGGAGGTTAAACTCGCCAACCATTTTGGCAATGGTAATCGGAACATTATAAACGCGAACGTTGCGGAGCATCATTGCCACAAGGCTGACATAAGTTTCGTTCCCGTAGAAGTGCAGTTCGACGCCTTTGGGCAATCGTGGCTCCAGGATCGACGGATCGACACTGAAATTGAGCGCAACCAACTCCGTAAACTTGGCCTTCATCAGGGGCTTCGATTTGGGCGTCGGTTTGATACCAACTTGCGTCGGACTATCGCTATTTGCATTTTTGACAGTCATTAAAATTGAGTTTCATTATGAGCACCTTAGCTCGATCATTTGAGTCATCGATGATCGATTGTCATTCGGTTGGGCTAAGATGTTCTTGGTGAAATTGAGTCCATTTTCCAAACGCTGCTTTTCTCTTTTGCTGCGTAGCGAAACCTGCTTGCGAAATTGAAATAAAACGATCGTCTTGATCCGGGGAATTTGCGAAGCCGTATTCTTCAAGTGATTGCTTGCTCAAAAATACGCTTGCCGCCAAGGCAATGTCCCGAAGCTGAACCTCAAGCTTGACACCCCGTGATTCACGATCGGCATATTTATTTTCAAAATGACCGACAACCTGTTTATTGGAAAGCAAAAGCTGTAGCGATTTTACGTTGGATTCGTTTCCGACCCTGGCCACGATCACGATCGCTTTGGCTTTCGAGTAAATCGTTTCGTGGTCGTCATTGAAGATTTCAACGATCATCGGAAGCAGTTCCACTAGCTTGAATTTCTCAACGATAACGAGTCTGGAAGCTCTCAAAGTTTGGTTGTCCGTCGGCAGATGTAGAAGCCAATGAGTCAAAACGGCCTTGAATTCAGTTTGAAATCCACCCGAAGATGCAAAACTGACCACATTGGAATTTTTCAGGTGCGAGCTCGTTCTGACAAGTTCCCGTGACTGAGTCCATATTCGTTGCGACTCATCGTGAGGTCTGGAATTGTCATAGCTTGGCGGTTCAAATCCATAGGTGTCCGCGAACAGGATCGAACAAACAAGCGCCAATGACATTTGTACTCGACCGAATTCAGTTAATAGTTTTTTATAATGAATTCTTGCCGGCTGCAGATCATGGTTCTCCAGCGCCAGGAACAATTCAGGAGAATTCGCGTACATGGATGCGAAAAGTTCTTTCGCGGTTTGTTGTGTCCCCGCAATTTGAGAGAACGCTTTCCAAGCTGGAAGCGAAACGGTATTCGAATCGTCTTGCAGGAATTCATGGAGCTGTCTTTGGAAATCGTTTCGCAACAGCTTCGTCAACAGACGTCGAACGCGAAGCCGGATTTCATTGTCTTTGGCAAACCGGGAATCCCGAACGGGCTCAATCGCGGGCCGACCGATACTTAGCAGCTCTTTCTCGGCGTTCTCTCGGTCATAGAAATCGGGATCACCCAGCTGTTTGATCAACGAGTCGATTTTTGTTGCCAATTCCACGTGGTGAGTTTGACCAACGTCGTCCTGATCCGGGATTGAGATCTCGTGGCCCCAAGAAGTTACCCCCCACAGGCTAGTCAGGGCAAACGACGACCCAACTGCGAACCAGCAAATCAAGCTGGTGAATCCTTTTAGCAAATATGGTTCTTGACCATAGTTTCGATTCACAATGGTCACCGTCGAGGCCAGTTACAGAAACCGTGGAAATGCGCAGAGCTGCACAAAAAGCTCATTATTAAATCTTATCAGCAAACCACTTACGGATACAGCAAGATTTGTAAAGATAAAGCGCGCAAAATAAGAAAACAGGCGTGAATATTCCCATAAGACCTGGGGATTACCCGCTTTTGAATTGTTTGCCTATCGAACACGTTTTGATTCGAGCGCGCGGTGACTTGGAAGTTTGACATTCCATGCCAAGCCACATTTTTTCATCGCACTGATCACTAACCAGCTAAGGTCAAACTGCCACCATTTGAGTCCGTGTCGAGCAGAAGATGGGAAGGCGTGGTGGTTGTTGTGCCAGCCTTCTCCCATTGCTAACACGCCGCAAATTGGGTTGTTGGTTGAGTGATCGTTCGACTTGTAATCACGACTTCCAAACACGTGACAAACCGAATTAATTGACCAAGTGACGTGGTGAGCCAAAAAGATGCGCACAAAACCGCCCCACAGGAGTCCCAACATTGCTCCTTGAAATCCTTCAATCATATATCCAATTGCTGTCGGAATTACAAAACTGAGAAGCACGAAAATTCCGTACCATTGGCTCAACTTGACAAGCAACTTGTCTTTCATCAGATCCGGAATGTACTTCTGGACGTTTGGCTCAGACCAGTAACCCGCAAATAACCAGCCAATTTGAGCATAACAAAGTCCTTTGACCATGTTCCAATAGCCACCATCGTGAAGGTGAGGCGAATGCGGGTCGCCTTCGCGGTCACTGCAACTGTGATGGCGTCGATGAACAGCACACCACACCAGAGGTGCGCCTTCTACCGACATCGCCCCGATGCACATCCACAAAGCGCGCACCCAACGATAGGTTTCGAAAGCCTTATGCGACATCAAACGATGAAATCCGATGGTGATGCCGAGGCTCGTCACGATCCAACCAACCAGGATCATTGCCAGATAGGGCCAGCCCATGAAACCGGTTTGCCAAGTGACGACGGCACCAATGATGACACCGATGAAGGGGAGCAGGACCGCCAAGAGCATCATCACCTTCTGACTCATCAGTGCTTCGGGATGCAGGTTTTCGTCCAGCTCAAATTCGCACTTTTCTACGATTTCATCAAATGATTCACGTCTGTCAGTGATGGCAACATCCGTCGGTGAAGACGTAGCTGTCTTCTCTTTTGAATCAAAATGAGGTCCCTGTTGTGAGCCAGGTAAAGGCGAAACGACCAAGGGAGTGGATTCGGATTCAATCGTTGAAGGTTCGTATGACATGACGTTTCTCTGATCAGTTTAAGGTTCCGTTTTTGCGACTGGATTCGTTTTGAATCCTGAAAACAGGCGTCGACGCCAACGCAATCAAAATGTGGAACGTGATGCGGCTTTTACGGCGCGTTGATTTCGAGTTTTATACTCATCCACTGCAAGCTTGGGAACGCAGATGCCCGACTTTACCGGGCAAATACAACGAGAATGGGCCTCGTTCTCTCGCAGACCAGCGGTTTTTTTGGGAAACATCGTTGTTTTTGGAAGATGTAAGAGTTCTGTAAGAATTGTGTTTCCGTTCTATACTCCCTTGTTCAAGTCTTCCTCGTTTACCTAAATCAAAAAGTGCTTGCGTCTGCTCAAACAGCAAGCATCGATGGAGATCCCGTTTTTGCCCGTGATGAGTTGATAATCTCTTATCCAGATCAGGCTTGCCCCGGTCGGAAGCGACGAGGGTACGACCGCAATGCGATTCGGCGGGTAGTGAATGAGGCGTGAACGAGTCGTTGCTCCCGCCGGGACAAGCCCGCAACGGAGAGCCAAGTTGTCTCGGCATCGTTTTGTAGCCTGTCAATTGTCGTGCCGACCGGGGCAAGCCCGACGGAAACGTCTGGGTGACTTGTGTGGTACGGTGAGGCCAACGGCCTGGGAAACCGAATTACCATCACCACGTCAAGGCCCAACGGGTCGTTCCGAGGCGCTGTTTAGGGCCGCCCCGTTCGGGGCTTAATGTCGTTATTCGAACATTTCCCAGGGCGATGCCCTGGGCTGGCATGGGGCCGACCCTTATAGGGCCTACAAGTATTGCGCGTCTATTCTTTTTCTAAAGTGAGTGCCATTGTTTGCCTAAACTAAGTGCCATTGGGGCAACGCCCCGCGAGTTTTGGATAGAAAAACGCGGCCCCGAGGATCGAATTCTGACATTCGGCTTGGACAACGGATATGGCTGGTTGACGGCAACTGGCGATTGCGAAGAAAGTAGAGGATTGCAACAGACCGTTTTCTGAGATCCTGGATTTATGTGGACGCTATTTTTTGACATCGACGGCACGCTTATCAAAACCGGAGGTGCCGGGATGTCGGCAATTGCAATGGCGATGATGGAACTTTTCGGAATCGAAGAATTGCCGAATGTTCCCGTGCAAGGTCGGACAGACTACGCCATCATCGAAGATCTGTTTCGACCATTTTCGATCGACGTTGACGAGAATATTTACGAGTTTAAGCGAGCCTATTGGGCACTCCTGCCGACTTCTTTAGACGAACGTGGGGGGACCGTACTGCCTGGTGTTTTCGAGCTGCTTGAACTCCTGTTAACCAGGAACGATGTCGCAGTCGGAATTGTCACTGGCAATACGTCTCGATCCGCGGCGATCAAGCTCTCACATTTTGGCTTGGACTCTTACTTTCGTTTCGGCGGGTACGGGGATCATGACGCTGATCGAAACAAGGTTGCCAGTCTGGCGAAACAGTCAGCTTTCGAATGCCTGGGCGAGCAGTTTAATCCAGAAAAGATGTGGGTCATTGGTGACACGCCTAACGACATTTGTTGCGCTCGATCAATCGGATCGAAAGTCGTTGCACTTGAAACAGGCGGTTGCGAATCGGAGGAACTTCGCGAAGCCAACCCGGACTTGTTGCTGTCTTCGCTCGCCGAAAATGAAGCATTCGTTAAGCACGTATTTGGGTCACCGAACTGATCCACTCACGTCGCATAACGGTGGGCATGCCGCTTTTAGGGGCGGTTAGTGGTGGATTGGGGGCCGAGATCAAAGACGACGAAAAGGCATTTTGGACAGCCAAAGGTTGCAAAAAACATCCGTCGAAATCGGGCTTTTGGTTTTGGGCAACGACCCGTATCGGTTGAAAACTACCTGAGTTGGTTTATACTAAAGTTCGCTTATTTCAACGATTCAAAGTAAGCGTAGGCAAACAGGTTCCACACCGATTTTTGAAGTTCTGCATAAGCATGATGCATCATCATGGGTGGCGAATGGCCTTAAGTTCTTGTTAGCACCCTAGATTTACCTCCTCGGATTACTAATGATCATTCGTTCACAGCAAGAAAGTGAATCGCTTGTACAGCGGATGCTGCGCCGTACATTCCCCAAAACAAAAACGGGTGGCTCGACGATTTATTCGCCAGAAGCCTTTTTGCTGGAGATCGCAAAAGAATCTGCCCGCTCGAATCGGCGTAGTCTCAATCAAGAATTTGTTTTGATTTTGATTAGGTTCGATGTTTCAAAAACAGCGACCGACTTAACCAACAGATTTGTGACCGACCTCAGGCAACGACTTCGAGTCTACGATGTCGTCGGGTGGTTCGATGAACAGCTGGGTGTGCTGTTGCCCGAAACGGATCGGCAAAACGGTCACCTGGTCGCGAACGAGATTATACGTATTGGTTTGTCAGTCGACTTGGTTTTTGATACGGAAGTTCACGTCTACCCTTGGGACGACGAAATGGCTGCCGTTTCTGAAAGTATGGGAACCGAGTTTGACGACGACGATTCCTCTAACGGAGGGATTGGCCAGCAGGAGGTTGTCGACCAGGTACATACCGAACTGGTTTCGGCACAACTGGCGTCAGGGATGGATGGTTCCTCGACCCAACAATTTTCGGCGATTGACCAGCGAAGCTGCATGATCGCTTTTTCGCCGTCGTTGCCGACTCCGTGGTGGAAACGAACCGTCGATCTCGTGGGTGCCAGTATTGGTCTATTGTTACTTTCACCAGTTTTTCTGGCTGCGGCGGTCGCGATCAAATTGAATTCCAAAGGGCCTGTCTTGTTTAAGCAGCTGCGTGAAGGAAAAGACGGGAGGCAATTTGGGATTTGGAAGTTTCGCACGATGCGGGTCGATGCCGAGGCCGAGAAAAATCAACTGCTTCATCAAAGTGAACAAGACGGACCTGCTTTCAAAATCAAAGACGATCCGCGGCTGACGACGGTCGGCCGTTACCTGAGAAAATCCTGTGTCGACGAATTACCACAACTGTTTAACGTCTTGCGCGGCGAAATGTCCCTGGTGGGGCCGCGTCCCTTGCCCGTCGATGAATCGTTTGCCTGTCGCCCCTGGCAGCGACATCGGTTGACCGTATTGCCGGGTTTGACTTGCGTTTGGCAAGTGAAGGGTGGGCGTGATACGAAATTCGATGATTGGATGCGGATGGATCTGGAATACATTCGGTGTAGAAGTTTTTTTTATGA
>CAMYNE010000062.1 GCA_947259675.1 uncultured Pirellulaceae bacterium | reverse complement strand
GATCCGGCTGGCGATTCTGAGACGCCTACGGATGCTGCGGAGCAGGAATCGAGAGATTTCCCGGAACGGCAAAAACCTGGCCTTCAAATCAATCAAAACGAAACCGTTACCGATTTGACTTTTGACCAGCCCATCACGGGGAAAGCCCTCAAGACATTTCTCGTGCAGACGGCGGAGCAGTTGGATATCACGCTGGAAGAGGAGCAAATCCAAACCGATTCGGAGGACGTTCCAGAGGGCGAATCGGCGACCTCGGTTTCATCGAAGAGCTGGACCGTGACGCTGGATCTACCGCGCTCAGAAGAAGCAAAAAAGATCTTTGATACCTGGTCCAGTGAATTTAACGGCAAACCTTATTTCCCAACGACGAGTGGCGTTGGCGGTCAGATCGCACGCGAAACACAACTTCAGGCGCTTGCGGCGATCATTGCCAGTTTGCTCGGCATCATCGCGTACGTTTGGATCCGTTTCCAAAACGTGGCCTTTGGCCTTGCGGCCGTGGTGGCTTTGATTCACGACGTCTTGATCGTGCTGGGAGCCATCGCGCTCAGTCACTTTGTGGCCGGCTCGCTGGGCTTTATCGGGATCGACAACTTCAAGATCAGTTTGCCAATCGTCGCGGCGCTGCTCACGATTATCGGATATTCGCTCAACGACACGATTGTCGTGTTTGACCGGATCCGTGAGGTTCGTGGTAAACGATCCGAGATCACAGCCGATATGATCAACACCAGTATCTGTCAAACACTCAGTCGGACGATTCTAACTTCGACGACCACCTTTATCGTGGTATTTATTCTGTACTGGTTCGGCGGCGACGCCATTCACGGTTTTGCGTTCGCGCTGGTAATCGGTGTGATCGTTGGAACGTACAGTTCCATCTTTGTTGCATCGCCAACGTTGTTATGGTTGATGAACCGTGTTGGACTTAATCCCGGAGCAGCTGTCGAAGCTGAGTAGCGCAACACACTGTAACTGAGTTCGCGAGAATTCGGTTGAATATTCAAGACTCTGAGTCGGCTTGACCGGCTCAGTTTTTTTGCGCTGGGGTTTTGTAAGTTTCCTTTACGCCTAACAAAAACGGTTAATTCATCCTGAAGGAGCTCTCGTATTTTCACGCGAGATTCTTTTCGCCGCGGCGGACTGAGGCTCTTTTCCAATCCGAGCAGTTCCGGTTGTAACGACTGCGGAAACTATTGCTGTCGCACCAATTGCAAGCGGTAAGTAACAACCAACTTTGATTCATCCGAACACAAACAACAAACTTTACCTAATCAAGAAAACGGGAATTTTGAACTCGAACTGGCGACCCATTGCCATTGAATATCCGTATAGTCGCCGAATCTTCGTGTAATAATTACACGCCGCTGGGCGAATGCCTTCGGCGAATTTTAGTCGTATTCGTTTATCCTGGCGGGAAAATTCAAATGAGTTCAGTTGCACAAGTCGCGATTGGAATCTTGATTCTTGGCGCAGCGTTTATTATTGGCAGTCAACTTAGGTACCACCAAAGCGATTCCGTCGTTGCGAATAACCAGTCAGCTGGCTCGTCCTCCGAAGTGTTGTGGCAACGCCCGGAAAAAATCGAAGACCTCCGTCAGCAGGCTTCCGACAGCAGAGGACTCATCGACATGCCCGTTGCCAAACGTCGTGTCGCCTCCCCAGCTTTCGATTCTGGTGGTAAGACGCCTGACAAAGCCGCAACTGAAACGACGATTCCGCCAACCGATCAATCCGCTTCGCAACAACCTGCTTTGGTTGCCACGAAACAAAAACCGGTTCGTACATTGGAAATAGCCCCCACTAAACCGGTCACTCAAAAGGTCGACGTTGAACCAGATTTTTCTCACATGGAATCGGAATATGAAAGGAGCCTTGCAGGAAACGATGTCGGGGGCAGAACTCAGTCTCAGCCGTTTTCACGATCAACCGAGATTCGGGCCGCAAATTCTCTTGGAAAAGTGAATCCGCGCCCTGTCATGCCAATCGACACATCAATTCCGTCAACCATCGCTCTGGCCGAGGCTGGTGTTCGCGATTTGCCGACGCGCGAAACGACAACTCCAATGATTGCCCGCAGAATTCCCCCGGTCGATCCGACGACTGCTGACGTGCGGGCTCAGCCACGGGTACCGGCCGATTCGACGCCCCAAGCGAAGAGTGGAATGGTAAGTCTCAAATCAAAACGGGTGAACAGAATTACTTTGGAAACCAATCAGTTCGTTCGCCACGTGACTGAATCCGGTGAGACGCTGCAGCGGTTATCGGAGAAGTACTATGGCAAGCCCGATTATTACTTGGACATCTACCTGGCCAACCAAGACATCCTCCCGAACCCTGCCACAGTGCCAGTCGGAAAGACGTTGAGAATTCCTCTTTATGAGTAACAACTCGAAAAGCGAATTCAGAACCGAATCCGCCGGATCCGACACCCGGCCAATCCCTGGCAGAAATTTTCCGCCGCGCGCTGCTGGTCGTTGTCATTTCGACCTATGAGCTTTTCGATGTTGTTTTGCAGGGATGGGACTTCGGAAAAATCGCGCAAAAGCGGATTGTCTTCAGCGAGGTTGCCCAAAAGTGAAAACAAGTTGAAACGGGCTCCTGCAAGTTACGGCGTGCTATCAATCGCTCGCCATCATGCGTGGTATCTAAGGTTTGAGACAACTTCTTCACGCCGTCGCATCAAACCGAAACGTCGACGTCTTAGGTAGGCGCTCACGATGTCGACCATTGAGGACTCCTTGCCGGGAGTTGTTGCGCAAAATTGGTGTTTCAGATTTGGCTCGGATGTCGAATAATTGCTGAGTTGACTTAGATGTCGTGCTGCATCTACACAAGACACCACGGCTGCGCTCATGGAAGGGACTTACCGATGGCCAAAAAAGCTCGCTCCAGATCTTTTGACTTTGCAATCTACCTGCTTTTTCGCTGCCTGACCTGGGTCATCCAGACGATGCCGGTCTCGTGCACGTTAATGGTGGCACGATTCGCTGGCTGGCTTGGCTATCAGATTGACAAACGTCACCGGCTGGCGGCCCACGACAATCTATGCCAAGCCTTTCCCGAGCTTTCGGAAGTCGAAATTGACAAACTTGTGCGAGCCTCATTTCGTCACCTGTTTACGGTTTCGGTTGAGAGTGCTGTTCTCGAGCGGAGACTCAATCCGATGACGGTCGGCAAATATGTCCGTCACGCAGACCCTGAGGATCACAAACGGGCCATCGCCTGGACTCGATCCGAGCGGCCCGCGATCTTTTTGACCGGTCACGTCGGCAATTGGGAAGTGGTTAGTTTCGGGATGGCAGCTGAGGGCGTGAACGCGACAGTCATCGGTCGGGCTTTGGATAACCCATATTTGGATCGTCATGTTCGCCAGTTTCGCATGTCGACAGGGATGACCATGGTGGACAAGGATGGGGCAGTGGATGAAATCACCAAAACGATGATGCGCGGCGGAAACTTGGGTGCAGTCTTTGATCAGGATGCCGGTCCCAAGGGCCTGTTTGTAGACTATTTCGGTCGGCCCGCATCCACGTTCAAGTCGATCGCGCTGTTGTCACTGCAATACAGTGCTCCCATCATGGTCCTTGGCTGCGTGCGCACCGGAGCCCCGCTCAAACACTTGATGTTTTTGGAAGACGAAATTATGCCCGAGGATTATGAGGACGATCCAGGAGCGGTCCGAGCCATCACCCAACGGTACACCGCTGCGCTTGAACGAATCGTCCGACGTTACCCCGATCAATATTTCTGGCTGCACCGGCGGTGGAAAAGCGAGCCACGAAAGAAAAAGACCAAACAGAAAGAGACTCAGCCACAAAAAGAGTCGTCGATCAAACCAGCTGCCTGAATTTGAGCGGTCGGGAGGCCAAGGTTTTTTTCTATGCTGTTTGCCGCGTTATCTGCAGTCAGGACTATTTCTTCGCGCGATTTTGCCAGGGCATTGCGTCCTTGTTGGCCACAAGAGTCGCATCTATAAAATCGGCGACATCTTTGAAAACAAGTTGATGTTCGGGGTTAGCGATAAGTCCCGTTGCATTCAATGGCGTGGGGTACGGAGGATTCCTCACTTCATACAGGCCGATCGCCAACTTGGAACGACTTTTTTCAATTTCTTTCGCGATTGAATTACCTTCCCGGGCAGCCGTTTTGTTATCTTCCGCCCAAGCGACGTAAACCGCGATGGGCTTGGTGTCTTTGCCAGTAAACAGGTTTGACTTGAGATGCTGCATCATACTTAGATTCTTAAGTTTCCGTTCCGGTGAAATCATCATCACGGCTTTTACATCCTTGCCCTGTTTGACACCGCCAATTGGCTCCCAACTCCAATCGTTAAGGCTCCATTGAACTGCTTGAACGGTCATTTTGCCAACGGCAAGTACGGTTAACATTTCGATATTCAACTCGCCCAGATTGTTTTTCTCCATCAAGTATTTTTTGCACCGTTCGATGTCATTCGTCATCGAAATAATTTCTTCTTTTTTGAACCGTTTGAGATCAAGCGGTTTATCAACTCCGTTCACCGTTTTGCTTTCTCCGTGTCCGCGAAGATCGGGCACGATGATTGCGTGTTTGTGATTTTGGTGTAAATACTCGGCCAACGCTTCCATGTGGGTGCGATTTCCCTCCCAATCATGAAGCAAAATGATCGGAACGGTGGTTTTGCTTTTTGCACCGGGGTAGTACTTGCATCGAAGAACAACGCCGTCTTTGGTGGTTAGACTGATGGTCTCAGGTTCACCGATTTCTTCTTGATCCTGTTTTTGGACGTTGCGGTCTTGAAGGTGCCTGACGAAAGTTCGCCCGTTAGTCGCCAGCTGTTCTCGCGCACCCATAACGGCCGCTTGAGAAAAAACCGTTGTGGGTAACATCAACATGGCCGCCATGATGGCCAGCAAGGCTCCACCGTGACGATGAGAAAAAGCCAGGTTTGGAGAATTAGAATTCATCTGGACTATCCATGGGATTTTGACACGAAGCGGAAGTCAACAATCGTAATTATTAAATCAGTCACTCAAGTTTACGACTCTTACTAATCCTAGAGTCAGCCCGAGAATGGGTCAACGAATCATTTTCACCGAACGGCGAACCGTGCTGTTGTCCAATTTTTTTTATCTTGTGGATCAATAATTAGCCGGATTTCATGTTCAAAACAACGAATTTCAAGGGTTTCAAATGTTTTGGGTTGTCCGGTGACTTGATTCTTCAGACAATAGCATTAACTGGCGATTTGTTACAAACGCAGTTCGGATTTTGAGGATCGAGGCTTGTTTATTCAGAATTTGCGACGACGGTGGCAGATCAAAACTGGCCGCGTGGATACTCCATTTGACGGAGAAATACCTTTTTGGGTTGCCAGTTTTTGTTTTCATCTAATTCTGCTGCTGTTGCTGGCAAGACTCATCATTCCAAATCCCAAGGCAAAGGAAGTCGAGTTGGTGTTGGACACCACTCAGGCGGTCGAGATTACCGAGCTGCCGACGGAATTCGAGTTTGATGAAGAGATTCAGGCGGAAATCGGGGCCGACAGCCAAAATGGACTTGAAGTCGCAGCGACCGAAGCTCCCGAAGTCGACATCATCAACGAAGACGCCGTTGAAATCGATATGGCGACGGACGACGTCGGCGAATTTCTTACTGACAACGACTTCATCGAAGCCAGCTCCGAAAACATGTCGACCCTTTCCGTCAAAGGTTCGGTCGGCCATTCGGTTACCGGTGCTGCTGGCGCAGTTGATCGCATTTCCAAAGAAATCGTGCTTTCGCTGGATGAGCGCAAAACGCTTGTGGTGTGGATGTTTGATGAATCGGCCAGCCTAATCAAACAGCGAGACCAAATCGCCGCCCGATTTGACAAGGTTTACGAAGAGCTGGGAATCCTGCAAACAGCCGGGAATAAAGCATTTGCAAAACACCGTGACAAGCCTTTGCTCACACAAATCGTCGGTTTTGGACAGTTTCTTCACACGATGCTCGAAGAGCCTACGGATGACCTTGAAAAGATCAAGAAAGCGGTCGCCAACGTCCAGCTTGATCGCAGCGGCGAAGAAAACGTTTTTTCTTCCGTCACCCAAGTCGCTGAAAAATACAAACACTTTCATCGACGAGACCCCAAAACCGGAGACCGCCGTCGGAATGTAATGATCATCATCGTTTCGGATGAGGCAGGTGACGATGCCGCACAAGTCGATGAATGCGTAGCAACATGTAACAAATATGAAACACCCGTTTTCGTCATTGGCGTGCCAGCACCGTTTGGACGCAAAGAAACAATGGTCAAATGGGTCGACCCGGATCCGAACTACGATCAATCCCCGCAAATGGCAAGCGTTTCACAAGGCCCCGAAACACTTGCGCCCGAGCGCATTCGATTGGATTTTTCGGGGACCTTCAATGATCTCGACATGATCGATTCTGGGTTTGGTCCGTTCAATCTTACGCGACTTTGCTATGAAACCGGGGGCATCTATTTTGCGGTTCATCCCAACCGGCGCACCAACAAAGCCGTGGCGATGTGGGAGACGTCGAACTACTCGGCCTATTTGCGATACTTTTTTGATCCCAAAGTCATGCGGGCTTACAAACCAGATTACGTTTCGCAGGCGACGTACCTGCAGCGACTGGAAAAAAACAAGGCCCGGGCTGCACTTGTGAAAGCGGCAATGTTTACGAATACGGGCGTGCTCCAGCCACCCAATCTCGTATTCCCGAAACTGAATGAAGCTCAATTCGTTCGCACGGTTAGCGTAGCCCAACAAGCCGCGGCTCGCGTTGAACCGGAACTCGATCGTTTACACGCAATTCTAAAAGAAGGTGAAAAAGACCGGGAACTCGAAGATTCGTTACGCTGGCAAGCTGGATACGATCTGGCTTTGGGAAGAACCCTGGCGGCCAAGGTTCGAGCGTCGTCTTATAACCAGATGTTGGCGATGGCGAAAACGAAACTCAAGTTCTCGCCGCCTCCTGACAAAGACACTCCACAAAACAACACCTGGAGATTGCGGCCGGCCGACAATATTGAAACCGGCAGTCAGCAAGCCAAAATGGCGGAAAAAGCAAAGTTTCTTTTGAACCGGGTCGTGACCTCACATCCGGATACGCCTTGGGCAATGCTCGCGACTCGTGAGTTGGCTACTCCAATTGGCTGGAAATGGAAAGAGACGTACACGGCTCCGCCACGCCAGGTAGCCAGAAACAATAATAACAACAACAATAACGCCAGGCCGCGCAGAGTTCCGCAGCCGCGACAAAACGCCATGCCAAAACCGCGTCGGGCACCGCCAAAGCTGTGATCCAACCGAATCAGGCGACTTTTTTGAGCTGATGCTTGTTTACCGAGGCGTTGCTGGCGGAGCCTTGGACGCTGAATTCTCACGAATCCTGCTGCATTCTAGTGCGTGTCGCACGGACGTATTGCGGTCGTGGCGCTCTGATCGCTGGGCGAAACCGACGAAAAGACGCCAAACTTAAACCAAACGCGCTCTAATACAACAATGAAGCATCTTCGGCAACGGTAAGCTCCATGTCGTGATCATAGAACTGGCGCGTAATGTGTTCTGTCAACTTCGCCAGATAGATCGCTTCGAATTGGCGATCGGTCGTTTGAATTGCCGGACGGCCGTTTTCAGGAAACGTAAAATGTTTGGGCCCGTGCACGAAGGCAACTTGCCCACCATTGGTTACATCGAAAACGGTTGCCGTGACGTCAGCGCGTCCCTTGAATATCGTCGCGCCTTCATGAATCGAGTAAGAAGAGATTTCAACCGCCAAAACGACTTCTGCATTCACGCCTTTGCCGAGTGCAACAAAATCCGTTTCATCCCAGCCGTTTGTGTCAACCCAATTCTCAATTTCGTGAGCGGGAACCACTCGAATCTTTTTGACCGATTGAGCCAGCTTCATGCCGATCACCTTGCTCACCGTGTACGTTAGCGTATCGGGGCCGTACGCAGACGCATCCGAAACGCAGACAACAGCAACTCGTTTATCTTCCAGCCCGCTGTAGGCCGCAGGAATTTTGTGGCCTTTGATGACATACAAAATCTCGGCCAAAGCACCGATACACCCGCCAAGGCCCACGACGGCAACCGCCAATCCGCAAATGCAAACGACCCGCGTAATTGAAGTTTTACGGGTATTAGATTGTAAGGCCATCGTTCGTGTCCTATCCGTTGAGCATTATTAGTCGTGCGGATGAAGTTTGATCCACGACGCAGCGATCGTTTTGTTCAATATGACCGTTTCGCATCC
>CAMYNE010000061.1 GCA_947259675.1 uncultured Pirellulaceae bacterium | reverse complement strand
GCTTGTTCCGGCCTACAGCAAAACTTTCAACTAAACGATCAACAAACTCTCAAGCAACAATCGCAACTTGCGCAGTTCGCCATCGTGGTCAATGTTGGGTTCGGGCTTGATATCAACACACAAAGCTCGGTTGAATTTGGTTTTGCGAAGCAGATTGATGAGCTTGCCGTACTCAACAACGCCTTGCCCGACACGAACCTGCAACTCGTCGGGGGTTGAATCTCGCAGGTACACGTTTTGTACGTACATCAACAGATGATCGTAGTTCGGCGGATTCTGTTTTCCATAGAGATAATGACTCGGGTCCAGCGCGAGCCCTAGTCCTTTCACATGTCCGCAAATTACCGAAACCGTGTCCGGGTCGTCGGAGAGATGACCGGTTCGCGTTCGCATGCCAACACGAACACCGTGCAGCTCAGCTATTTTGACGAGTCGCTTGTATTTTTCAACTTCTTCGTTGAACGGTGTACCATGCTCACCGGCTTCGACCGTCAGCGTGACGACTTTTGTTGCCTTGGCAAGCCTGCAGCATTCTGTGAAGACATCGAAGTACTCTTCACCTTGCTCAGCAATTTCCAAACCGTAGCCGATGACGTTCAGACGTTGCGTCGATTGGCAAACATCGTAAGCCCGCTGGAAATCATTGCAAACTTCCGACGGCTTGACGTGATTTCCACTTTCGCGAATCGCAATTTCGATATTGGCGAACTCAAGATGAGCCAATTTTTCGATGGCGTCTTCTAAGGGCAAGTTTTCCAGGCAATCGGTCGTAGCGGCAACGAACACGCAAACTCCTCGTTCCGTTCGGAAACAAAAAAATGATAACAAACACCCTCGGTTCGTTTATCTTGCGTAGCTTAGGAAGACAGCCGTTTTTTATCAACACCAATCAATCGCCGTTATCTGCCGAAAATACGCGTTTGTGCTTAAATTTTGGGTGCAAGTTGTGTCGGCCCGGCGAATGTTGGATACTGGATGGTCGAGAGTGATGCATTAGGAAACGGAACAAACACAAAGGTAATTGACCAATGGCAAGATTTTTCAAGCTGTACTTGCGCGGTTTGATCGCATTGATCGTTTGTGGCACGTGTCCAGCAACCGAAGCTCAGGAAAACGCACAAGCAGCCAATCTCAAACCCGCGACCCAAGCTAAAGCCGCAACCGCCGACTCCGACGCGGAAAAGAAACTCATCGAGAAATTGGAGCGATATCTCACCGGAACGCGTTGGACCGGCCAGTTTACGGTTACCGGCAAGGAGTTAAATGATTTGACTCCTGAATACTACGAAATTACGAAGGCCGTCAAGACTCCCCATGAAGACTATTGGTTACTCTCGGTTCGCATCAAGTACGGCAACCATGACAGCACTTTGGATTTGCCTCCGATCCAAATCAAATGGGCTGGCGAGACGCCCGTGATTACCGTTGATCAAGCAACGATTATCGGGTTCGGTACATTTGATGCTCGTGTTGTGATTCGTAAGAACAAGTACGCTGGGACCTGGACCCATGATGCCGTCGGCGGACATTTGTTCGGATCGATCGAGAGGATCAAACCCAAGTCCGAGACGAAAAAAGAAGACAAATCGGGCTCGCCTGACAAGTAGTCTAAGGCCTGCACGAACCCAACCCGCCGATTCCGAGTAGCGTGGCAACGGCGATAGCAGCGGTTTCGATCCGCAAAACAGCCGGTCCCAGCGAAACCGGTTGCCAGCCAGATTTTACGGCTTGGTCGAATTCTTGCTGTTCAAAACCACCCTCTGGGCCAATTGCAACGACAATCGGTTGTTCATGTTGGACGCTAAGGTTGGTTACGAAGGTCGGGGCGTCCGGCGACGCGATCGCGAAAAGGGGTTTGACTTCGTCGACGAGCGGAGCGGTAATCAGTTGAGCCAGCGATTGTTCCGGTCCGATTTGCATCAAGCTGTTTCTTCCGCACTGTTTACAAGCCTCGATGACTTGTTTTTCCATTCTCATGATGACATTCTCGTTGGCCCGGGATACGCTACGAACCGCTTTGAGCGGCAAGAATTTTGAAACGCCCAATTCGACTAGTTTTTCAATCAAGAATTTTTGACGATCGCCTTTGGGAAGTGCAACAGCCAGTGTGAGACGTCGAGCTGGCGGCTCAACGGGCTCACCGGCGAAAAAAACTCGCAAAGTCACTTTTTTCTTGCCAACTTCTTCGAGTTCAGCCGAATATTCACTGCCAGAGCCGTCAAAAAGTACGACTTGTTCGCCCGGTTTGAAGCGCATGACGTTGGCAATGTGATGAGCCTGTTCGTCAGAAAGAACCAGTGTCTCTCCAACAATCGGATGTTCTGCGAAAAAGCGGCGTGACATGTGTTCCGGTATTGCGTTTGATCTAGTGCAAAGAGACCACGTAAAGTTAGAATAGATCAAGGCTGGAATCAAGCAAATGGCGGTTGGAGTGCAGACTGGCGCGTCTTTCAACCGGGTGATCATTTGAGCCCGATCCGGGCGGCCAACCCAAGAACAACCATAGGAAAATAGTTTGTGGCGCCGCCACTTATTCAAATCAAATGACAGAGATCATCTATCCGCAAGAGTCGGGCGACCCCATCGTTGTTAACCTGCGCGACCCTTATTGGGCGGCGTTCCTTGCCTGGTTGTGGCCGGGGGCTGGCCATTTCTATCAGCGCAGGTTTGCCAAAGGCTTCCTGTTCATGATCTGCGTGTTGAGTACGTTCTTTTTCGGATTGGCCCTTGGTAATGCTCGGGTCGTATACGCTTCGTTGGAAAGCTCCGATTTCAGGTGGCAGTATTTTTGTCAGTTGGGGGTCGGTGCACCTGCGCTTCCTGCACTGGCACAGGCCATCGTCGCGGAAGATGGTAAGGACCCGATGTGGGTGATGTGCGAGCGTTACCCGTATTTTGATCCGGAGGTGGATCCAGATTTGGCAAGCAAATCGTTCGCGATCGTGGACGACCCAGACCTGATAGCCGGAGTCAAAACGTACAAAGATGGCTTCATGGCAAAACCGGCGGGCGCGATCAGCCAAAATGAAAACGACGTTTTGGGGCAATGGCATTCAGAACTGAAGCACCGCTTCGAAATCGGGACGTTGTACACCGTCATTGCAGGTCTGTTGAACCTGCTGGCTATCTACGATGCGTTTGCGGGGCCGGCAATTTTGACGCCCCAACAAAAAGAAGAGATGGAAGCGCGGCGCAAAAAGAAAAAGAAAAAGCAGAAGACGTCGGAGGACTCCGAATGATTCCATCATTAATCGCCTTTTCATGGCTACTCGGTCAGGCCGACGTGCCTCGGATTTGGTATGCATTGCCGCTAATCGTGGTCGTCAGTCTGGTCTACGGGGCAACACGGCACGAATACCTCAAAGAAATCGCGATTCATACGTTCCGCTCTGGCGTTTGGGTCGTCGGTTTCATGTCCATCATCTTTGCCATCATCTACGTCGCCGGTTTCTGGAATTGAAAACAACGGCAGTCCAAATCCGTTCCGTTATTGAAAAATCGACAGCCAAAATGGTGCTGGCAGCAGGAAGACATGATTTTCAACGAGACTCCATGCTCCGTTCCACGTAATGTAACGCGTAAAAAACAATACGAACACGAACACGAACGAAATCGGAACTGCCAGCATAAAGACCGGGTAGCGGATCCACCATCGATGTGGTTGCTCACGAACCGTGCCTCGACCATAGGCCCAACCGATCACAAATCTGGCCGGCCAGGTAAACATCACGAACACGATGCTCAGCGTCCACAATAGTTCCGTCGGAATCTCTTCCACCTTCAGCAAGAATAGCGGCAGCGCAAACAACAACGTTAACAATAACGCGAGGATATGCGAAAATGGGGCTCGACCCATGTTCTTGATCACCTTGCGAACCTCCAGGAAACGATCGAATCTACCGTCGACCGCAAAATGGGCTTGAATGAAAGGAAGGATCGAAAAAACCGGGATCGCGATGAGACTTCCGAACACTCCGGTCAAGACGGCTAACGGGCCGTCCAGATTGGTCGACATGACCAATAGTGCAGTTGGAATCAATAGCCAACAACAAGTTCCGATGAATCCCTTCAGCCCCAACCAAAAATAATACGGCAAATTCAAGCTGGCGAAAAAATCCCAAACGCTATCGCGAGCAGATTGGTAAGCGCCACCTTTGAGAATCTTTTTCCAGAGAATGGCCGGCAGGAACCAATCGCTAATCGGCTGTACCCCACAGATATCATCCACGATTCCTGGTGACAACAGACCAACCGTGTATCTCAAGACCCAGCGAAATTTGCTCGAACCGGCAAATCGTCGGGCTATCCAAACCATAAAGGAGAACGGTGCGACAATTGGCCAAAAGAAGTACCGCAGCTTGCCACCGCAAAACCAGGCTGCCGCGATGTGGGCAACCGTTAACACGATCAGCACAATTTGAAGAACGCGCATCAAACGAGTTTGCGGACTGGAGGGATCAATCAAATAAGCATCCAGCCAAAATTGAGACGCGAATCGAAGTGGAATTAACAACAACCACGCGCCCAGAACTGCGCTGCCAATTCGAGCTGCTTTTTGCAATCCGATGAACGCCGTACGGAGTTTTTGTCGACGAGCCAGTCGCCCCGTTACTTCCAGCAAATATCCGAAACTGAGGAACTGCACGATCGGAATGTTTGCGGCAACTGCCAGTAAAAAAATGACGCTTACAATTCCAAAAAGTCTCGATGTGCCGACGCCGATCAAGTCAATGATGCGGAAGACCCAGCTTCGTTTCCTCTGCTGCGAAATGTCCTCGATCAACGGCCCGGCAGGCTCATTTTCGATGACGGGGGGCTTGATAACTGGCGGGAGTTCGATGACGTTTGCTCCATGAGTTTCCGGCATTTTTTCAGGAAATTCGTTCACGAACAAGTCTTTCATTCATCTATGTGTAAAAAAGAAGAACCGTTTTCCATTCAATTATTACTAATGGCGATATTTTCAAAACTCGATCAATTGCCAATAAGTACCTTCTATTAGACAAACCACGTTGGGAACGACAAAGTTTCAAACAAGCCCAACAAATGGTCGATCATAATCGTGTCAGCACGATTTGGAATTAAACGTTATGAACTTAAATGCGTGGACGAAAAATCTGTTCTTTATCGGTCTAGCGGTAATCGGTTTTGCGACTTTGACGGTGTTCTTGATGGCGACTGACAGGGTCGCGGCCCCGGAATCATTTGCTCCGTCTTCAAAAGCGCAATTCGCGATCTTGAACGTCGCAAAAACAGTTGATGCTTCGTTCAAGCAAGAATGGAATCAAAAGGATCTCGGGATGCAGGCGGCGGGGCGCGCAGATGATTTAACAATCGCCCGGAGACTTTCATTGGGCCTGACTGGTACGGTTCCGTCGCTTCAGGAAATTCGCGAATTCGAAAGCCAGGAACCGCAAGACCGAATTCATTGGTGGGTCTCACATTTGCTCGAGGACCGACGAACGAGCAATCATCTGGCGGAACGGTTTACTCGTGCTTTTGTGGGAGTCGATGACGGGCCATTTATTCTGTATCGGCGACGTCGATTCGTTAAATGGTTGGGCGACCAGATTCACGACAATGTTCGCTATGACCAGATTGTGCGACAGCTACTGACGGGAGAAGGCCTGTGGACAGACTCACCGTCCGTCAATTTCTACACGGTCACCATCGGAGATACGGAACAACCAGATCCAGTTCGGTTGGCTGGTCGTACATCTCGAGCCCTGCTTGGAATGCGGATCGATTGTC
Source organism: uncultured Pirellulaceae bacterium (assembly GCA_947259675.1). Lineage (GTDB taxonomy): Bacteria > Planctomycetota > Planctomycetia > Pirellulales > Pirellulaceae > Mariniblastus. Next base: position 4,619 of record CAMYNE010000061.1, on the reverse strand, counting down.
TTCAATGCCACGACGATTTTCTGGGAACGATTAATCTTGGGTCTGCCGACGATCCAACCGGAGGAATGCAAACCGATTTTCACTCGCTGGCGGCGTTTTTTGCACAGACAAATGTTTCACTCCTCGGCATCAAGGACGGTGGTGACAAGGAATATCAATACCAACTATTAGAAGCTGACGAGGAATCCGTAATCTCGCCGAAGGTGCCCTTTAATCAAGAGCTGGTTGATGACAACATTTCCAGTCTGCAAAAACAACTGGCTGAGTGGGTTGTTCATCCTGAAAACCGGCCGTTTGCAAGGGCGACCGTCAATCGTGTCTGGGCGATTATGTGCGGTAAACCACTTGTCGAACCGGTCGATGATATTCCGCTTGAAGGTCCCTTCCCTCAAGCCATGGAGGTTCTGGCCGATGACCTTGTCAATAACAACTTTGATCTACAGCGATTGATTCGAACCATCGCGGAAACCGAAGCGTTCCAGCGTGACAGTCGCGCCGATTTTGAGATTACCGACCAGCACGTTGAGAATTGGAAGGTGTTTCCGCTGATACGACTTCGGCCAGACCAGGTTGCGGGTGCAGCAATTCAGTCAACCTCGTTTACAACCATTGATGCGACTGCACACATTATTACCCGCTTGACTCAATTTGGTCAGCAAAACGATTTCGTTGAAAGGTACGGTGACGCGGGAGAAGATGAATTTGCTGCCCGCGGCGAAACCGTAACGCAGCGATTGTTAATGCTCAATGGAGAAATGATCGATGATCGATTAACGACGCCTTTGAATTCGCCTGTCCGCGTCAGTGTACTTTCTCCAAATACGGAGCAGGCAATTGAAACGGTTTATCTCGCGACGTTGACACGCAGGCCCACCGCCCCTGAACTGACTCATTTCAAATCGCAGCTCGACCAGCTTCAAGGCACGGAACGAACAAAAAAGATTTTGGATATCTATTGGACGCTTGTTAATAGTATTGAGTTTGTTTGGAATCATTGAGCGAGAAGCGAGAGGCGAGAGGCGAGAAATTTGAGATTTGAGATTAAAAACTGCCCCACTGAAAACTGAAAAAACGATGAACAACCACTACGAAAACCATGCCTGTGGCAGTTTTGAGCATTTTAGCCGGCGTTCAATATTGCGATTGGCTGGATTGAGCGGGCTGTCTTGGCTGACGCCGCTGGCGACGACGCTCGCTCGTGACGCAGAATCCAAACAAACGACCCATGCCAAATCCGTAATCGTGCTGTGGCTGGAAGGCGCTCCGAGTCAACTTGAGACTTTTGATCCTCACCCGGGCACCGAAATTGCAGCTGGCAGCAAAGCCCGTAAGACCAACGTCGACGGAATCCTGCTGGGTGAGGGGTTTGAGCAAACCGCCGAGCAAATGCACTCGATATCGTTAATCCGAGCTCTTACCAGCAAGGAAGGCGACCACAACAGGGCGATCTACAACATCAAAACAGGTTTTCGACCGGACCCAACGCTGGTGCATCCAGCCATCGGTAGCATGATCTGTCACCAACTCAATGAAGAAGCAGATGCCAAAGTCGATATTCCCCGACATGTTTCGATATTGCCTGGCCCGTCACCGGGGCGCGGCGGGTATTTGGGGGACGCGTACGATGCGTTCAAGATTTTTGATCCTCAAAATCCCGTCCCGGACGTCAAAGCTAGAGTCGAACAACATCGGCAGTTGAAACGACTCGATGATTTGCGAGTCATTGACAACGAGTTTTTGAGAGGCCGGCAAAATAACCGTGTCGTTCAAGGTTCACTGGGTAACCATAATCTGGACGCTGCACTTCAGATGATGTCATCCGAGCAAATCAGGGCTTTCGATGTTAGCACCGTTCCCAAAGAGGCAAGGCTTCAGTTTGGAGATACGCCCTTCGGCCGTGGTTGTCTGGCTGCCGTTCGACTTATCGAAACCGGCGTGAGATGCGTTGAAGTAACCTTGGACGGTTGGGACACGCACGCCAACAACCATGAACTCCAGGCGGGCCGAATTGATATTCTGGATCCGGCCTTGGCTTCTCTGATCAAAGAACTAAAAAAACGCGATCTCCTTGATTCGACGATTGTCGTTTGTGGCGGCGAGTTCGGACGCACACCCTGGGTTAACCCCGTTGGCGGGAGAGATCATTGGCCGCACGGATTCAGCATCGCAATCGCCGGTGGCGGGATTCAAGGTGGACGTGTCGTTGGTGCTTCGTCTCCGAATCCCAAACGGGACGGCAATGCGGAGGACCGTACTAAAGAATTACAGAATTCGCATCCGGTCGAAGACGTTCATGCCACGATTTATGACGCCTTGGGAATTGACTATGAGCAGGAACTGGACACACCGGTCGGTCGCCCGATGCAAATCTGCAAAGGAAAGCCAATCACCGAGCTGTTTTAGCGATAACTTTGGCGTGGCACGATATCGTGACCGGGCGATATGTGCTTTGATATAATCTGTCTTGGTCAGGAATTGTTTCTTCAGATGCTCCGATGGTCGCAGATGGAATCCCTGGAAGCTCGAATCCAACGTGTCAGCCGCGAGGAAATCTCGATCGAACCTTACAATTCGCTATGGCCGAAATGGTTTGAGAGCGAACGACAGCACCTGGTGAGTTGCCTCCCAAATGAACTTCTTCAGCGGATCGAGCATTTTGCCAAGCCAATTATCGATATGTTGATTGGTGTTTCGAATCTGGAGGCAACCAAAAAGCAAATCGTCCCAATTCTGGAACGACAAGGCTACGAGTATTTTTGGCGCCCGACGTTTGGGGACGACGATCCGCCTTGGTATGCCTGGTTCATTAAGCGAGATCCATCGACTGGCAAACGCACTCACCATCTTCACATGGTTGAGTCTTCATTTACCGAGCATTGGGACCGCCTGTTGTTTCGCGACCATCTGATCGCACATCAAGAAATCGCAGCAGAATATGAGCGGCTGAAAGTTTTGCTGGCCGAGCAACATCCCCAAGATCGAGTGGAGTACACGAAACACAAAACTGAGTTTGTTACTCGGATTACGCGACTGGCAAAACAGAAAGCTACGAAATAGGTTGGGCTAGTGCGTGTCGCACGGACGCATAGCGGTCGTGGCGCTCTGATTGCCGGGCGAAACCGACGAATAGACGCCAAACCTAAAACCAAACGCGCTCTAAGCACAACAAAAAAGGCCACGCATTTGCGTGGCCTGTTGTGTTAATAGTTTTTGCGGTTGGCTTAAAACAATCCGCCTCCACCGCCGCCGCCTAAGCCGCCACCACCGCCACCAAGACCACCGCCGCCTAAGCCGCCGCCGCCGCCGCCAAGACCGCCGCCACCAAGACCACCGCCGCCGGTCGCATTATTCGCATCGCCGAAAATGTTGAACGTGTCGACACGAGTGACCTGGTTAAAGAATGGAGACGCACTGACCATCACGTACAAACGATCGGACGTTGTCGCGTGATTGACGAACATGAATGTACCTTCAAACAGTTGCGTGATCTCAGGGCGATATCCGACTGCGCGGGGCCGACGAATTCGATTTGCCGCCGGGCCTCCGTCTGTCGAACTTTCAGCATCCGATTCCGCTTCGTAATACTCGCTTGCGGCACTGGGTGAGTAACCATCGGCGAGTTGCTGTGCGAGAACTCGTCGGTTCACGGCAAACTGCATTTCGGAAACGGATTCGACCGTGTGCTCCTCTAACGACTCCTTCAATCGACCATCCTTCAATTCAAAGAGAACCAACGTTCCCTTTTCATCGACTTCAAGAAACTTCTGTTGGCTGGCCTCTTTGTCGGTTCGGAAGTGGTTGTAGATCGCCACGGAAACTTTGCCCGCTGTAACTTCCCCCCAGACTTTGCGGACCAGCAAGCGATAATCGCCAGAGAAGCCTCTCGGCAAGACGTAGTATTCAGACATTTCGCCGTTTTGGTTGGCGCTGGCGTAATCGTCGCCCATCATGATTCCTCCCGCAGTCGTGCGAGGCGACTGTCGTGAGCAAACTGTTCCACCGGGCTCTTCAACGTAGATGTCGATGTCAGCATCTCCAGTCCAGCTGACTTTTACGATGCAGTCACGGTATAACGCTTCGTCAAGTAGATGGTTGAATGCGTCAAGTTCGTCCTTTCGATTTTCTTTCGCTAGTTGTTTACGAACTGCCTCGGCCGCGTAAATTGCCTGTTTGACAACTTGTCGATGCTTCGGCCAAGCTTGGCTGAGGATTCCCAATGAGGCCCATTGAATTCCTTCAACGTCGTTGATCCTTTGAGCTGCATTGAGCCCAATCACATACGGCTCGGGGCGATTCGAACTGTCCTGAACAAGTTCTTGAAGCAGGCGAATCGAACGTTTTTCCATCCCGTGTTTTGCCATATAGTCAGCCGCAAGCATTGCGTCTTCGAAATTCCTGGACAAGTCGACGGTCGACATCAAAGCTCGTTCAATCTCAGTTTTGGGTTGATCGGCAATTTGCATCGCAAGGACCAGAGCTTCATACATCCAGGGAGCTGACTGATTGTTTTTCAATGCGCCTTGGATCAATCCAATGACCTGGTCAGTATCTTTTTTCTTCATCATTCGACGAACAGTCAGACGAACGTCTTCAGGTGAAGCGTGATTTTTCTCAAAGTA
>CAMYNE010000060.1 GCA_947259675.1 uncultured Pirellulaceae bacterium | reverse complement strand
GCCTTGCCGCTCACAGCTGCGTGGAACATCGTGTTTTTCCGTGCGAGGCTGAATACCAATGTTTGAAATCCACTAATACGCGTTTTCCTGCTTGAGAACGACGGAAAGTGTCTGGAACATAATCTTGAGATCCAGCCAGATCGTCCATTCGCGAATGTACTGATGATCGTACAGGACTCGATTCTCCATTTTTTCCAGCGTCTCCGTTTCACCTCGACAACCGTTGACCTGGGCTAAGCCGGTGATGCCGGGCTTCACCTTGTGACGCAGCATGTACCCTTCAATCTGCTTTCGATAGTATTCGTTGTGAGCATTGGCGTGTGGCCGGGGACCCACCAGCGACATTTGCCCCATCAAGACATTGACTAGTTGTGGAAGCTCATCTAAAGAACTTCGTCGCAAGAAACGTCCAATGTTGGTGACGCGCGAATCATTCTTTTTGGCCTGGATGACGTTGTCGTCATTTTCCACTGCCGCCATGCTGCGAAATTTCCAAACAGAAATCTCTTTCCCGTCCAGCCCGTATCGCTTTTGACGGAACAGGATCGGGCCCTTCGAAGTCAACTTAATTGCGATCGCGATGGTCAACATGGGAATCGCGGCTAACAAGAGAGCAATTGCGGCGACTGCGACGTCAAAAGTTCGTTTGAAAATGCCGTCGACGCCGTAGAACGGATTCTCTGACACACTAACCACGGGAATTCCGTGAATATCGGTCCAGCGTGAATTGAGCATTTGAAACACAAACAAGTCAGGCACGATATAGACGGATGCTGTCGTGTCGTTGAGTGCCTGAATAATATTGCGAATTCTTTCTTCAGCCCGCATCGGCAGACTGATAAAGACGACTTCCACTTTTCCACGTTTTGCATTTGCAACAAGGTCGTCAAACCGACCCAATTTTCGAGATATACCAGTTGGAACGTCCTTGAGCCGATCTTTGGGACGATCGTCATAAAATCCCAGTAATTGTAAACCCAATTCCGGCGATGCCTCGATGTTGCGAACGACTTCAATGCTCAAATCGTTGATCCCGACAACTGCAAATTTTCGAGTATTGATTCCGTGACTGGTTAACGCCCGAATGATCGCACGAAAGACGATTCGGAAACTCAGCGCTAACACCGGAGTAACGGTAAACCACAGAAGCAGGGCTTTGCCGGAGAGTTCCGATGAGTAAACGCTAAATCTACCGAGCGCGGCCAGGCAGACCAGCGATATTGCCCAGGCAATCAAGGAACAAGAGGCTTCGCGCTCAAACGCGATCCCACACCAGTTGCGGTAGAGTCCGATGAAATCGGCGACCGTTCCGAACACGCCGATTGCGATGATGCCAATCACAATCGTCGATTTGCTGTTAAGATCAGGCAGCCAAGTGATCAGGATCAGCAATCCCACACCGATAGTGACCGTGTCGGACAGCTTGAGCACCCATTTCGTCCACGATTCGTGTCGACGAATTTGTTGTCGGCTGCTTTTCGACATGGTGGTTGTTAGTAGGTTGATCCAGGTGAAAATGTAACTACGTCAATATAGTTTTCGCTTTGAAAATCAGGCTCTAAATCGAAGCTGGTCGAGGAACGGATTCGAATCTGAATTCAAATGACTGGCACAATTGTTACAAGTAGTAGACGGCTAGCCGGGATTTCTCACGTAGGCCGGAACAAAGTCGGGTATGTGCTCTGCTGGAACAGCGCAAACGCCACTAATTCGACTTGCAAACTGTTTTTGCGTTGCTTCCAGAAAAGCGGCTACAGTTCCGGCAATTACAACTTGTGAGAAATGCGGGCCAATTGCCATCGACGTTCGATGTTGCAAAAAAGCAACATCACCCGGGTGCGATTTCAGAAAGGCGAATCTCCTGCTGGAGCCGCGAGTCTCAACACCAAACGCCCAGTTAAATCGCGGCAACGATGATCGCGCTCGCCTGGCCCTGCGGGGTGATGTTGAGATTCAAAACAGATTGGCCTGGCGAAGTTGAAGCATCGGCCATGTTGACGGGGCAAGCGGGATCAAGCGATTCGCAATTCAAGGAGTCGAACATCTGACCAGAATTGATCGCCAGCACGCTGGAGATCGTTTCGACAACGCCACTCCCTGCCCCAAGGTTGCCCATATAACTTTTCGCAGCCGCCACAGGTACGGAATCACCGAACACTTGATTGATCGCAATCGCCTCTTCCCGATCGCATCTGATTCCGCCCAAACCGTGTGCATGGATATGACCGATTTCGGTGTTGGCCATTCCGGCTCGCTCGAGAGCACCGACGATCACATTCAGGAATGCCGTTTGGTAGTCGGCGACACGTTTTCGGTTGGACACCGAAGACGAACAATAGCCGACGACTTCGCCGAGGATTCGCGCGTCGCGTTTTTCGGCATGTTCTTTGTCTTCAAGAACAACGATCCCGGCGCCCTCACCCAAAACCGTACCCGTTCGGTCTTTGTCGAACGGTCGGCACGCTTTGGACGGGTCTCCGTTTGCAGGAGCCTTGTTCCTGTCTGCCAGTTGTTCTTGAAGTGAAATGTTAATCGTTCGTAAGGGTTGGATACGCGAACCGGTTGCCCCGGCGACCATGATGTCGGCGACACCTCGTCGAATGGAAGTCAAAGCTTCGGCGACAGCCAGATTGGCGGATGCCTCACGAACGGTAATGGAATTGCTAGGGCCGCGGAGATCGTTGTAAATAGCGACGTGACTGGCAGGCATGTTCGGCAAGTACTTGAGCAACCATAATGGTTCGACCTGAGTCAAACCCTGCTCGGCCCATTTTTCAAATTCAAAATGGCCGGTTTCTTTGAGACAGTTTGCGATGCCAGCCGCGAATTCAACCGGTTCGGTGACAATGTAGTCACTCCCGAACATCGTCCCAATCCGGTCCGGGTCGTAACCACCCGCAGCCAGGCCTGCATCGCTGAGAGCCAATTGTGAAGCCGCGACACCCATCTGGATTTCGCGGCACATTAACTTGAGACCTTTTTTGATGTTTCGCTTCGTCAGTTTTTCAAGCGGTCCAAAATCATCAATATGACCCGTGAATTGAGTCGCTTCGCCCCCAACGTCGGAAGGCAATTCCGAGGCCGGTAGTCGCTGAATCAGGTCAATCCCACTGCGACCGTTTGACAGCGCGGTCCACAGTTCATCACACGAGCTACCGAGCGGACTGATTAATCCCATCCCTGTGATGACGACGCGACGATCTGAATGGGCCATAAATCGATCTAAGAAAATTTATCGAGCGGAAGGGCGAGCGGGCTCACCCGTGGCAGCCTCACATTCTACGAGACAACCTTAATCAGTCGAGACGACTATTGGCTGACACACTGACTCGGAATGGCCTTTTGGTCGAGTTTTGATCAACGACGAGGCTGAACGGGAACTCGGTCCGCAGCATCAAGAACACGAGCTTCGATTGCGTTCGGTGTAAGTTGCCCGTTTGGCGTCGCCGGAGTCGGGTATTGGCCAGAACTGGCAGGGCCACGGTACTCAATAAAGACAAGTGCGTCAGCCCGGTTACGATTCGAATTAAAGATCCGAGGAAAGTTGCCTGGTAGGGGAGCTTGGGGATCCGGTTTGGCAACCACCCCGCAACTCAGCAAAAGTACTTGATCGTTGGGCCAGCGAAATCGTTCGTGCAAACGCCAACTGAGCAATTGTGGAATCTGCAGATCCATTTGCTCAATTCGGCCAGGGGTGATACTGGGGACGTCAACTTTGACAGTGGTCAACTTCTCCACTTGATCGACATCACATTTGATCGTCGCTTCGATAAGCCTGTCGTCGAGAGAAGAGAGACTGCTGATCTCGAGCTTGTAGCCTTCGTCAATCGTCGTCAACAAGGGTTGGTAGTTGGGGTTCTGGTCAGGTACCCAGCGGAGGCTGCGCACAAATTGCCTTGGCTGAAATTTCTCGAGGACCAGTTGTTGACCATCGTGGGCAACCAGACGTCCACTCGAGTGCTGTTTGAAATCGCTCCGCCGACTCAGCTGACCTAACAGCCGGGCCGCATTTTCTTTGGAGATCATCCACGCTTCCACGCCAGGAGACTGAACATCAACCGGCTGAAGCATGGGATAGACGTTCGATCGCCAGTTAGGGTTTTCAACAGTAATCAAGTTGATTTCTACCGCTTGTACTTGCCCGCGAGTGTGAACGAACCGGTCGACGATTTTCCGAACGGCGTTTTGAATTTCGGGCGTGTGATAAACGTAGATGTGATTTCGATCAGCATTCAAGATACCCAGAGGTTGATTAAACCACATGTCAGTACCTGTCTCCCGTAGAATCCAGTCGAGGATCGCCTGTTGTGGATTTTGGGTGGAAGTGATTTTAGATGTGTAGGGTGAGATGTCGTACTCCCGCCAGATTTGTCCTGCCTGATTCGGAAGCATATCAAGCGTACGACCAACTCGTGTGATACCGGTTTGCACATTAGAAGCGTCAGTGGTCGCACTCGCTTGTCTACTCTGGTCCGTGACGCCCGCGGTTTGCGGTTGCTGAGCTTGTCCGGTCGAGGCGTCGGCGGCCGAAAGAGTTGCTGGATTGGAGCCAGGTGGAATTTTTGCCTCGGTAGAGTCTTCGGTTCGCAGATTATTTGTGTCCAAGTTGTCGGTGGACGGTGTGGCGGGCGCAGAACTTTTTTCGCCAAACGATGGGCGCCATGGCGCGGGAAACGCTCGGGTGTCTGTTGCTGAAGGATTGTTTTGGGCGGAAATTAAAGCCGGAGTTAGCTGGATAAATAATCCGACTAAACATGCTCGAATCATTAAAGATCGCATAGATTCGTTCCTTCGACGGGTTTCCGAAAAGTCGGTGGATGCTGGGACTCCGTTCCAGCCCGAGAGGGCGAGTATAGAAGCTCTTTTTGAAAATGGGCAAGACGAATCGTTTTGCACCCGTTTTGCCAGTATCAAACGGATTGAGCTAGCGATAGAAAGCTGGTCAGGGCCATGTTCTCGTTTAACGTTAATAGTGGGGTTTTTGGTGGCTGCAAGCAATCGCCTCAGCGGGCGATCTCAGATAAACGTCGGAATTTTCACTTCATTCCCCCCATTTCAACAGTGTCGGCTCCGAATTGTGCGGATTTCACGACTGAAATTGAACATAATGCGATTCAGGCAAAGTTGAAATGACTGCTTTTGTAGTGAATAATGGGAGTCGGAACAGATGGCAAAATGGGGAGAGCGATGAACGAGTGGATCGACGATAAATCCAACTTGGTTCCATCTACGACTAAACGCACGATGCTAAAGGCAAAAGGCCCAGTCACGAAATCCGTTCCCAAGTCTCGTCCAGCATCGAATCAGAAAAGAGCGAGATTGCCGATCGCTCCTGTGCAAGCGCTGCCGCCATCTATTCAGCCGATCGCCAAGAATAGAAAAACGCATGGCGCACAAAACCAGCTCGGTGTATTGAAGTCGGCGCAACAAGATCCGTTCGAAATTAAATCCATTCCAAGGGTTTCCGCTGGAAACTTGCCCGTCACGTTGGAGCCAGATGACGATTCGGACGACAAACGATGGTTTACCGACTTTGCTTTCTTCTACGGCATTCCAAGTTGGATGGTTAGTTTCATTTTTCACTTGGCATTGATCATCGGTTTAGCCCTGTTTTCGTTTGCAACGCGAGACGGAAGGCATATCGAGTTCGTGATGGCGGACGAACCGATGCCAAACGCGCTGGAGATGATGGATGTCGCGGTCGATTTGAGCCCGCTCGAAGATGTTCAAGAGGATTTAATTCAGGAATCTGAAACGGACCAGCTGGTGGACGATTTTGATGAATTGGAGTCAGAACTTGAAAGCGACTTCAGCCACAATCCGCTGGCGGAGCAAATGGACGCGATTGAAGCGTTGGATGCTTCCAATCTGGATTTCAAGAGAGGGGATGGCAAAGGCGCCAGCTTTTTTGGAACGGGTGCCGCCGGGAATAAGTTTGTATTTGTCGTCGATTGTTCTGGAAGCATGGGTGATGAGTATCGGTGGATTATGGCCCGTCGCGAACTGAAAGATGCAATTTTGGGCTTGACTGAACAACAGGAATTTTTTGTTTTCCTCTATAATGACAGTTCCTTTTCGTTTTCACGTCGCACCCCCAAACTCATGAATGCGACACCGAATAACAAGGAAAAGATCTTCAAATGGTTGGATCGACAGTCCCCGATTGGCGATACGCGACCTTGGCGAGCCATGAAATCTTCGCTTGGACTTAAGCCAAACGCTGTCTTTTTGCTGTCTGATGGAGAACTCAAAGACAATACGGTGATCCGTTTGCGACAAGAAAATGTCGAGCGAACCAAGAAGGGTGAGAAAATAGGCAAAATACCGATCCACACCATTTCCCTGGGCACTGGGTTTGGCGCCGAGACAATGCGAGCCATTTCAAGTCAAAATGACGGCACATTCACCCGAGTCAACACTTGGTAGCAGCGATGCCGGTCAAGATCGTTGCGGACGCACATTCCGACCCGCAAAAAATCGGGTTGAGAACGACGATGGCGGCTTGATTACCGTTGACCTATTTACCCTGCCCCGTTATCTTATCGAGATCGATTGTACGCGTTTGGGCTAAATTCTTTCCAATTGCAAAATGTTGGATCGACCGAGGTTTTTCGGTGGATCTCTTATTTTGCGCGGACGGACGGTTGATTGGACGATAAGTCTTTTTTGACTTTGAATTTGTGCGTGTATTAATTCTGTATCCTGGATGAGCGTCGAATGCACTGATGGCAATTGTTGATCTGGAACGACTAACCAAGCGTTTTCCAGATGGCACGCTGGCAGTAGACAATGCAAGTCTGAGGATTGAAGATCGAGAGTTTCTAGTTCTGGTGGGACCTAGCGGTTGTGGGAAGAGTACCACACTGCGAATGATCGCGGGGCTGGAAACGAGCACCGATGGGATGATCCGAATTGGCGAACGAGTCGTAAATGACATCGCTCCCAAAGATCGAGACATCGCAATGGTGTTTCAAAACTATGCGTTGTACCCGCACATGTCGGTGTACAAGAATTTATCGTTTGGTTTATTGCTGCGTTATGGCGGAGGAGTGTTGGCTCGTGGTGTAAGACGTCTTATTCAACCTCATCGTGCAAAAGAGCTTGCTCAACTGCGGGGTGGGATTGACCATCAGGTACGACAAACGGCGAAGCGACTTGGCATTCAAGATTTGCTTGATCGCAAGCCACACCAGTTGTCCGGCGGTGAACGCCAACGTGTCGCTCTAGGGCGTGCGATTGTGCGGAATCCGGCGGCGTTTTTGTTTGACGAACCGCTGTCGAACCTGGATGCGAAACTCCGCCAGAAGATGCGAGTTGAGCTGAAACGATTACATCGAGAACTTAAAGCGACCATGATTTACGTCACCCACGATCAAGTCGAAGCAATGACGCTTGGCGATCGCGTGGCGGTTATGAATCGGGGAAAAATATTGCAGGTCGGTCGGCCGTTGGAAATTTATCAGCAGCCAGCCAACCTGTTTGTGGCGAGGTTCATTGGCTCGGTGCCGATTAACTTGCAAACGGGGGTCGCGAGGCGCGACGCAAATAAAGTGGTTTTTGACGGAGGTCCCATTCACATCGAGTTTGAACCTGATGACGACAGGATTGTGAAACAAGTCTTCGAAGAAACTACTACGAAAGACGTGGTGATTGGGTTTCGTTGTGAAGACTTGACAGAATCCGAATCCGAATCACAGGCCATCGTGACGGGAAAGGTCGCAAGTGTTGAGCGATTGGGAGATTCGGCCGTCGTCTATTTTGAGAAGTTGAAACCGCTGACGCGGGCGAACGAAAACGGTGCGAATAACGAAATTGTAGAATTGGGCAATGGCCGATTGAGCGAAACAAATCAGAGTGAGCCGCTTGTTGCAAGGTTTGCGGCCGCGACCGAAGTGGCCCCAGGGGATCGACTGGGGCTTTCGGTTCAACCCAGCCGAGTGATGTGGTTTGATCTTCACTCGGGTGAAAACTTACTGAAAGAATTAACATGAATGCCAGTGAAGTATTGCGAATTGTAGATTCACTACACCGTGAGAAGAATATCGACAAGGAAATCGTTTTTCGGGCGATCGAATCGGCCCTGGTTTCTGCCGCGCGCAAACACTTCGGCGAAGAAGCAGACATTGAGTTCGTGATTGACCGCGAAGACGGTGAAATTGCCGGAAGATGTGGTCAGGAAGAACTTGATTATGAAGAAGTCATTGGTCGAATCGGCGCACAGACGGCCAAGCAAGTGATCATTCAGAAGGTTCGAGAGGCCGAACGCGATTCCCAGATTCTTGAGTTTAATGAAATTGTTAACGACCTGATCAGCGGCACGGTGCATCGCAACGAGGGTCGCGTGACCACAGTTACGCTCGGTGGCATTGAAGCGATTTTGCCGCGCAGCGAACAGATTCCGGGCGAGTCTCATCAGCCCAACGAACGAATTCGAGCTCTCGTCACGGAAGTCAAACCCCAAGGGAGCCGGGTC
>CAMYNE010000059.1 GCA_947259675.1 uncultured Pirellulaceae bacterium | reverse complement strand
CAAATAATCATGGCAAAGAAGAAAGTAACAACTGGTTTGCCGCCTGCAGGCGAGCCTCCAGAGATGGATTCGGCGGATGGGGTGCGGGTGGGCGAGGAGCCGGTGCCGGGGATCAGGCTTTCCGAGCCTATCCATGAGCTTTTGCAGCACGCCAGCGCGTTCAAGTCTGTTTGACAGGCGATGTGCACGAGATGCGGCGCGAGTTAATCGATTACTGGCACGAAAACCGCATGCATGTGCTCGGTGCAGGTAGCTTTGGCGCAAAAAGGTGATGATCTGAGCGAAGGAAGTCCGCGGCTTTACAACCTGCTCGAAATCGATCGCGAGTTTCAGTCGATTCGAGTTCACACGCGGCAGCAACCGAAACCGAACGGGACTTGGAAAGGCTGGAATGAATGGCCAATGCCCGACGGCAGTGAAGGCGGTTTGCCCTACTTCGATGTTGAACTGAGCCGAAGCGTTTAGACCCTACAAACAGTCGGAGAATAGCCACAAAAAACGCGAAGAGCACGAAAAGTTTTTGTGGATTTTTGTGCTTTTTGTGGCCGTGTTTTTTTTACGTTTTGGGCACGGCTACGCGACAACAGGACTGAGCAAGTCCAGTTCGTTGACAAACTCTGTGAAGGGACTCGCAGAGCTACAAATATCTGTGGACGAAACTAGGACGACTAAAACCCGGGATCCAGCTGGTTGTACTTTCCGACTCGAAGCAGTTCCTTCAGCAGGCTATCTGGATTGGCGAAGCGGTCACTGGGGTTTTTGGAGAGCAACTTCATGACGATGTCCTGGAACATCTCATTGACCGCCAGCTGATATTCCTTCGGCGGTCTTGGCTGTTCCTCGCGGACGTTAATGATCATCTCGGTGATGGAGGTCCCGCTGATCGGAGGTCGGCCGGTTAATAAGGCGTAACAAGTCGCACCCAGCCCATACAGATCGGCGCGCGTGTCGACTTCGACATCCGCCCGCGTGCGTTCGGGAGCCATATACGGGACATCACCCAGAATTTGGCCTGGACTGGTTACCTCTTGGGCCATCGTTCCTTCGAGAGCCTTGGCTAACATGAAATCGCCCAACAGACACGCTTCGTCACTGTTTCGTCGAATGATATTAGTCGGCGTGACGTTTCGGTGAACGATATGGGCTTCATATCCAGCCTTCAAGGCTCGGCCAATATCGACTGCGACACGCCAGACTTTTTTCCAGTCGAGCATGTCTTCGATACCAATCCGCTCGATCAACTGCGTCAGGTTTTCGCCTTCGATATATTCCATCGCAGCCCAGCAATACTGGCCCGTCTTACCAGCGTTGTACAAGCGAATAATTCGCTCGTCGCGAATCGGCAACATCGTCTTCATGGCCCGCACGAATCGTTGGCGTTGTTCATCGTTCGACGTGAACTGGGGCATCAGCACCTTCACTGCCGCCACTCGACCTTTTTCTGCGTCCGTCGCCTTAAAAACCATTCCGGAATTTCCGCGACCGATAATCGAGTCGATATGGTATGGCCCCAAATTTGAGCCAATCAACTGGCTGAGCGGTTTTACCGCCGTTTGTGGTTCCGGCCCGCTGATGATGGTGCTTTCGTTTGTATCGACTGCAACATCCAGACGAAGCTGGGTATCTCCGGCGACAATCACCGACCCAGGTGTAATTTGTTGGGCTTCGATTTGAATGCCGTCCACATGGGTCCCACTGGAACTCCCTCGATCGGCGACCAACACGACGGATCCATCAACCGAGACTTCAAAATGAACTCGGGAAACCGAAGGATCATTGATACGAGTGTCGCTCGCTTCTCCGCGACCGACTAACAACTTTTTACCTGAGGTTAGTGTGAAACTGCGTCCTTTATCGGGACCACCTATGACATTTAAACGGAGTTCCATGGCTTGTTCACCCTTGGAGGTTGCTCGGGCAGATAGTCTTACCCGATTTCGAGATTATAGTCACGTTGAATCGGCGGGTCGAAGCTTCTCGCGATCCCCTTTTTGAATCAGTACAATCGCGAGTCAAAATCATTATTCGTCGGCGGCTCGGAACCATGGCGTCAAATCAGGTGTGTATTCACAGATCTCTTCAGGCTTGAAATACAGGTCGATTTCTCGGGCGGCAGATTCTGGACCGTCAGACGCGTGAACGAGGTTCATTTGACGGCTACTGCTAAAATCACCGCGAATCGTTCCCGGAGCAGCATTCAATCCGTTGGTCGCCCCCAACATGTCGCGGACGACCCGAACGACTTCCAGGCCTTCAAAGACCATGGCCAGCACCGGGGCTCCCGTGATGAATTCCTCGAGACCTCCGTAAAACGGCTTATTGACGTGTTCCGCATAGTGTTGCTTTGACAGTTCAGGCGTCACCTGAATCAGTTTCATGGCAACAATATTGATTGCCTTGTCTTCAAAACGGGCAATAATCCGCCCCATCAGTCGACGCTGAACACAATCGGGTTTGAGCAAGACAAGCGATCGTTCCATTATTGTAGTCCTTGATACGTTAATCGTTAGAGTTAGCGGGTGTTTGGCTCGCTTTGTTATTGTTGGAAGCGTCGAATTCTAACAGAGTTTTCCCCCTTTCGAAAACAACCCTTATTTGAGACATTGATTGTCTAAACGGCTTGTTTTTCCGGGCTGAACAGGTCAAATTGATACTCCTGCCGATGGGCAGTATCAGTCAAATCAATCACTAATTGAAAAGTTGACCGCCGGCCGAATTCTCTAACTAAAACCCGATCTTCCGGACGGCCTTCTTTCTCTGGTCGAACTACGATTTCTCGTGTTCGCCGATCCAATAGAAAAAACAATGATCAGCTCCACCGATCAATTCCCACCGACAAAAAAACCTGCCGAGACCGTTTCCGGTGTCACGGTGCGTCTGGCAGGCGATTCGGGCGATGGAATGCAGTTACTGGGAATGCAACTTACCAACACGTCAGCTCTTTCGGGAAACGACGTCGCAACATTTCCTGATTTTCCGGCTGAGATTCGCGCTCCGCGAGGCACGCGAGCCGGCGTCAGCGGTTTCCAGGTTCAATTTGCCTCGGAAGAAATCTTCACACCTGGAGATGGACTCGACGCGCTGGTGACGATGAACCCGGCAGCTCTGGTGACCAACATTAGCGATCTCAAGCCGGGCGGAATCCTGATTGCAAATTCGGACAGTTTTGAGGCAAAAGACCTCAAACTTGCGAAGCTCGATACGAGTCCGCTCGACAATGGATCGACTGACCAGTTTCGTTTGATCCGCGTGCCGATGACCAAATTGACGCGCGAAGCTGTCAAGTCCACCGATATTTCCGTGAAGCTGGCTGACCGTTGTAAGAACTTTTTCGCGATGGGTCTCGTTTTTTGGCTTTACGGTCGTGACGTGGAGCCAACGCTGCGGTTTATTGACGCCAAATTTTCCAAGAAACCCGAGATCGCGGAAGCTAATATGCTCGCTCTCAAGGCGGGTTGGCACTTCGGCGAAACGACAGAAGACTTTGCCTCCACGTACCAGGTATCCGCGGCCGATCTTAAACCGGGAACCTATCGAAGCATCATGGGAAATCAAGCACTCGCATGGGGTTTGATTACCGCCGCCAAACTAAGTGGCAAAGAGCTTTTCCTTGGTTCGTACCCGATCACTCCAGCCAGTGATGTTCTCCACGAGTTGAGCAAGCACAAGAATTTCGGCGTTCGCACATTTCAAGCCGAAGATGAAATTGCCGCAGTTTGTTCAGCCATCGGCGCGGCGTTCGGCGGCTCGATGGCTGTCACGACCAGCAGCGGCCCCGGCATTGCTCTCAAAGGCGAAGGCATTGGCCTGGGATTAATGATTGAGCTTCCTTTCATCGTGATCGACATTCAAAGGGGCGGCCCCAGCACTGGACTTCCGACCAAGACTGAGCAATCGGACTTATTGATGGTCATGCATGGTCGCAACGGCGAATCTCCGCTTCCTGTCATTGCCGCTCGTAGCCCGAGTGACTGTTTCACGGTGGCAATCGAAGCCTGGAGAATTGCTTCCCGGTTTATGGTGCCCGTAATCATTCTTTCTGATGGCTATATCGCCAACGGTTCCGAACCGTGGAAGCTGCCCGATGTTTCCACATTGCCGAAAATCGAAATCGAACATCCGGTAGAAAACGGCAAACCATTTCTGCCTTATTCTCGAGATCAGCGGCTGGCGCGACCCTGGGCCATTCCTGGAACGCCTGGACTGATGCACCGCGTTGGCGGCCTGGAAAAACAGGACGGAACCGGCAACGTCAGTTATGACCCTGAAAATCATCAGCATATGGTGGAAACGCGAGCCAGGAAAGTTGCCCTGATTGCCGATGAGATTGATCCACTTGAAGTGGACGGTCCAGTTGGCGGCACGTTGGTGCTCAGTTGGGGGGGAACGTATGGAGCGTGCCGAACCGCAGTCCACACCTGTCAGGCTGACGGAATCAAAGTTGCTCACGCACATTGCCGATGGTTGAATCCATTTCCGAAGAATCTTGGTGACGTGCTCAAGCAGTATGACCGGGTTTTGATTCCCGAACTGAATACCGGCCAATTGCGGTTGTTGATCCGACACCTTTTTCTCGTTGACGCGATTGGTTTGAACAAAATTCAAGGCAAACCGTTTCATGTCAGCGAGATTGTGGAAAAAATAAAACAGACGGCTCGTTAATTTATCCTGGAAGTTTTCATTCAAATCGCTATTTTGACAAAGCAAATTCGTAATGAGCACAGAACTCCCTGTACTAAAACCCGCTGATTTTGCTTCCGATCAAGACGTTCGCTGGTGCCCTGGCTGCGGCGACTATTCGGTCTTAGCCCAAATGAAAAAAGTGTTGGCCGAACTTGGTGCGGCAAAAGAAAACACGGTATTCATCTCGGGCATCGGCTGCTCCAGCCGTTTTCCGTACTACATGGATACCTATGGAATCCACAGCATTCACGGTCGAGCTCCTGCCTTTGCAACGGGATTGAAATCGACTCGTCCTGAATTGGACGTCTGGTTGATTACGGGTGACGGTGACGCGTTGAGCATCGGGGGCAATCACTTTATGCACGTCATTCGGCGGAATCTGGATGTCAATATCATCCTCTTCAACAACAGCATTTACGGGTTGACCAAGGGCCAATATTCACCAACTTCTTCGGTAGGAAAAGTAACCAAGAGCACTCCTCGAGGCTCGATTGATCACCCGCTTAACCCAATCTCCGTTGCGATCGCAGCGGAGGCATCTTTTGTAGCCCGTTCGATTGACGTCAACGTGAAACACCTCGTGAAGATGTTACTTCGGGCCGCAGAACATCGTGGCACCTCATTTATTGAAGTCTACCAGAACTGCAACGTCTTTAATGACGGCCAATGGGATTACATGAAGGACAAGGAAACCAAAGACGACAACGTACTCGAACTTGAACATGGCAAGCCTTTGATCTTTGGCCGTGGGAAAAAGGGGATTCGCTTAAACGGGTTCGAGCCGGAAATCGTTGAGCTGGAAAATGTCGCGCAGGACGACCTGTTGTTCCACGACGAAAAGTCTGCCAATACGCAACTCGCGTTTTTGTTGAGTCGTTTTCGCTATCCGGAATTCCCCGAGCCGATTGGTGTCTTCCGATGCGTCGCTCGCCCGACGTACGATAGTGAGATCAATGCACAGGTCGAGGAGGCAATATCAGAATACGGCGAGGGTGATTTGACCAAACTCTTTAGCAGTGGCGACACGTGGACCGTCAGCTGAGCGACGGTCGGAAATTCACAACGACATTTTGAACCGAATATGAATCGCAACGTTCTCGTTTTCGGTGAATATGGCGTCCTCAACGGCGGCGAGAATTCTTTTCTGGCAATTGCCGCAAGGCTGATCGAACGTGGATGGAAATTCATCGCGGCGGTACCCAGGGAATCGCCCTTCGAATCCGCGTTGGCAAAACTTGACATCGCCAACGTCGGGTTTCAACTTTTTGATTCAAACGGTGTTCGCAATTCTCAGGAAGCGATTCGAGAACTCTGCTGCGAAATCATTCAGGGCAACCATCCGGGCGTCGTACACTGCAACAGCCTCTCGACAAGTCGTCTTTTAGGCCCGGTCACGCAACGCCTGAACCTTCCGTCGGTAGGTTATGTGCGCGACATCGTTAAGCTCAGCCAAACCGCTGTTGCGGATGTAAATCGTGTGGACCGAATCGTCGCCGTCTCAAATGCCACTTGCAATTGGCACATCGCTCAAGGAATCGACGCACAAAAAACTGTTGTCATTTATAACGCGGTCGACACAAACAGGTTTCACCCAAACCTGTCGTTTTCGAGTCTGGAATCGGAGCTTGGTTTGCCCCCCGCGGATCAGGTGTTGTTGTTCGTGGGCCAAATTGGAATGAGGAAAGGAATTGAAACGCTTCTTGAAGCGTTTAGGTTGATCCATGACAGAATCCAAGGCGTGCATTTGCTCATTGTCGGTCAACGCAATTCGCACAAACGGGAGGCGATCGAATACGAAAAACAAACACGTGATTTTGCGGCCGCGATTTCAAACGATTCCTCCAGGATTTTGTGGCTGGGACGCCGTTCCGATGTTGAATTGCTAATGAACAGGGCGGATTTGCTGGTTCACGCGGCGAACCAGGAACCGCTGGGTCGTGTTTTGCTGGAAGCGGCTGCTTGTGGGCTACCATTTGTCGCGACCGACGTCGGCGGGACGCGAGAAATCCTGGCTGGGCTGGAAGTTTTTGACCTCATGGTTCCGGCCAAAAGTCCTTCTCGACTTGCCGACCGTGTGATTGCATTGTTGCAAGACAAAAAACAGAAAAGCGTCATTTCAAAGAAACTTGTCGAGATCGCAGAAACCCGGTTTAGCGTTGAACGGGGCGCTGAGCGACTAAATGACGTTTATTATGGGCTATGCCGTGAGCAAGTCTCGGGATAGCACGAGGTCTCCAATTCCATCCAACCGGATTCTTTCCTCATTGCTGCTCTAATTCTCGTGCTTACGGGTGTCGAAGACAGCGTATTCCGACGCAAATGCTTGAAAACTGCTCCTTGTCCTGCAAAAATGAATGCAGGGCAGTTTTGAGGATTTCAGACAGAACAGGAATGATGCTTGGTTATGGCCACGATTTCAATGGATGATTTTCTCTCCTGTTTGAGGGCCAGCAAGGTCATTGAAGAAGAGCATCTTCAGGAAAAATTAAAAGAGATCGACAGCGTCAACACGAAGGAAATCGTTGCTGCGCTAATTCGCGACGACGATCTAACGAAGTGGCAGGCGAAATATTTGATGTCCGGGCGGAGCCGTTTGCATATCGGCAATTACCGGCTGTTGGAACGGATTCGCCGCGACGAATTTGGCGATCGGTTCTTTGCGGTTCATGAGCAACTTCATCGACTGGTTGAAATTCAAGTTTTCCCGCCGAGCCTGAATAAAGAGCAAAAACGAAGAGATCGCTTCCTTGAAGTTGCCAGTCTCGCAGCCACAATCGACCATCCGAACTTGACGCACGTTTATGATATCGATCAAGAAGGCGGACGATTCTTTCTTGTCGTCGAACACTCCAAAGGTGACACGCTCGATACCTTTGACTCCAACGAGTTGTCCGCGATCGACATCGCGAGGATTGTTAAACAAGTCTTGACCGGTTTGGAAGCCGCCCATCGGAAAAAGGTATTCCATGGTGACATTAAAGCCGAAAATCTGCTCGTTACCGATGAGGAACAGATCAAGATCCTGAATCTGGCAATGGCTTCCTTGCTGGATCACGAACTCCAGGATGCTTCTCCGATTGAAGATTTTCGAGCCATTGGCAAGCTTGGGAATCGTCTTCTCGCCCAAGTCGATTCGTCGAATGAACAAGCAACAACCGAACTGGCCAACATTCTGAGCGCGATCGAAAACACTGATTCCGTTGATTTGGAAACACAAAAAACGGAATTAGCCAGATGGTCTCGCGAAAACGAAGACGCCTCCAAACGTACGGTGATCTCCGCAGCGCCCGTTGTCCAGTCCGAAGCTCCCGAGCCTCGCAAGTCAATTCCCGCTGCTGCCGAAATCAAGAATGAAGCCCTAAAGCGGAATCACGAAGACAATCTTTCCGAGCAGCCTCTTCTGACTCACCCGTTTATCCAACGAAATTCGATTGCAATCCTTGCTACAACTGCAGTGTTTTGTCTGGCGGTGCTCTCGGGAACTGCCTGGATCGTGATGTCGCCCGTTAACGGACCAGAAAAATCCCGCCAAATCGCGTCGAAAGGCGCTTTGGATGGACCCGCACCCCTGTCCGTTGCGGCCGTTATTGACGAGAAACGGACTTCCGCTCCCCAATTGTCGCCTATCAAGAATGATCGGGAGCATGAATTCAAGATACAATCGGCCAAGCAAATCAATATGGCCAAAGCTCTTGAGGAAGCGAAGGCACAACTTGAATCCGGACACATTGGAAAAGGCGAAATCCCGACGCCGGAGGCTCCCGCCGAAAAGCCGGTAACCGAATTGAAACCGGCGGCGCCCAACGCTGCAGCTCCCAAAGAGACGATTACAGAAACTCCT
>CAMYNE010000058.1 GCA_947259675.1 uncultured Pirellulaceae bacterium | reverse complement strand
CGCGCGGGTTTAGAGAGTTGCTGTGTCTCTCAACGCAAGCGTTCACGTACTTTCAGCAGAAAGCAGGCTTCGTGGATGCAACCGTTGATGACCTTCCTGAACCGAGGCGAATCGAGTTGTCGAAAAGCGGTCGCAACTCGCGCGTCCTCAAGAAGTCTCTTCATTAAACTTGTTATGTTTCTGCGATTGTTCCATTTGCCTCACTCAAAATGCAATGCCGAAAGAACCGGACAATGATACGTGTTATCATCGATTCCCAAAGTAATCCATTTTGGAGTGGTAACCGGATGGAACAGCGGTTTGACCAGCGGGGTGGACTATGTGAGGTGGGTGCTGGCAATGTGATTGTTACTTCAGACGTAATCGATCCGGACTACCTCGCATATTGGGTGGAATTGGGATTCGATCTGCCGCATATGATCAATCTGGCGCGGAAGGAAGAAGAGAACCATCTGTCGCTGTCTGAACTGCTATTGGCAAGGCCGTCGGCGATTCAAGAAATCCAACGATTCATCAACGGTCGCGAGGCGCAGTTGGAGTTTTTTTGGATTGACGAGCCGGAAGAGAATCTAGTAGGCGCGCTTGGCATTCCTGCGTTCTGCGGAATCGAATTTGCGCGTGCTTTCACGTCGAAAGTCAAGTTCCGTCGCTTGGCCAAAGGGCTTGGTCTCCCGCTTGCCGACGGCGCGATTTGTTCCTCATTCGACGAGATCAAGGCATTCGCATTGCCGGCAATTGAACGGGGAATAAGCGTGACGGTGAAAGGTGAACTGGGGACAGGCGGTGTGGACGGTGGGTGCATGGAGACGGTTCATAGTCAGGCGGAGCTGATGAGCAAAATCCCGAATTTGGTTGCCAGGCTAGGCGGTGAGTTTGTCGTGGAAGAATTGATAGAAGGGCCAATAACCGAAATTAGCATCCACTGGGTGATTACGGCTGAGGGCAAAACGGAAAACGTTCGCATAGCAGGGCAGCTATCCGAAAACTGCGGCTACGCAGGGGCGTTTTGGCCTACAATGATGTCAAAAGAAGAGGAAGACGCGATCGCAAAAAGAGTTTCCGAAGAACTCGGCCCATCCGTAGTGAAATTCGGCGGACGGGGATGTTTTTGCTGCGATGTCATCGTTAGCCCCCGCGAGCATTGGATGGACTTTAACCCGCGTAAAGGCGCAATTCGCTACATCCTTGAAATGCTCCGGCGACTAAAATGCTCCTGCAAAGAATCGGACGATCAACCAATCGTTCCGTTTTGGCACGAGCAACTCAAATTGAACTCAAACCCAGATGACCCGGGAGAGCGGAAAGCCTTTTCCCAAATCCGAGAAATTCTTGACCCTCTGCTTGATCACAACCGCACTTCATTTGTAATCATCACGAATCCGGGACTTATCGAAACCCGTCACTTTGACCTGACGGGGGTTGGACCAACACGCGATGCTGCGCAAAACGTCTGTCAAATAGCTCGTCGCAGATTAATCGAAGCACTGACGTAGCAGTATGGCGTTAACATTAGTAAGTTTGGAGTTATGAATATGAGCAATCAGAAATCCAAGGACTATTTCGTCTGTCAACCTGCTGCCAAGGAAGAGATTTCAAGTCTCGCTACCATCGCGAAGGAAGTCAATCTGGGGAGCACACGTGAGGCGACGGTCGATTATTACGTCGATATGTCCCGACATACGATTTCCGGCGAAGCACCGTGGACCGAAGGGCTTTTGTTTCTGATGACCTCGCGGCACACACCTGGTGGGGATCCAACCATCGTTGGAAACTGCAAGCTCCAGCCGGGCGTCGGCGGATACTGGACGATTCAACGAAGACAAAGAGGGTACCGCGAACAATACAAGGCGCAGCACGATTGGCTGGTCTACCGCAGAAACGACCCGAATTCATTGGAGTTTGCTGCCAACGCGTTAATTGCATCCGAACGCGGAGCAGGAATCGGACGTTTGCAGACGGATGCACGCGTACTTTTTTTGTTGTTGTACGAGCAGGAATTACGCGAGAGCTTTGGCGGCCTGAAATTGCTCTATGCCAATCTGCTCACGACTGAATCGGAAGGAGGGTTCGCTTTTTATGAGGAAATCGTTCGACCGTTCCTTGGTAATCTCAACTATCACACTGCTGACCGCGAACGATACAGGACACGCCATGGTTCGGGTAGTCCATTCCTCGACGCGTTTCTTGACAAACAGCAAAACGATTCGGAGGTGCAGATTCCTTGTCATTTGATTCCGAAACAAATTAAGGATGAACTTGGTGTTGTTCGACCAGAGACGATCAACGCGGAACGACTGCTGGAAAAGTTTGGTTTCCAAAAAGCGGATAAATACGACGTTTTGGACGGAGGCCAGTACTACGAGACGACTCCAGAGAGACTGAGGATGCGGACCCGCGATGACCTCCGAGCTTATCACGTCAAGCGCGACGATTCCGTTTTGGAAAATGCGGACGCGGATTACTACAATTTTGCGCCAGAAGGTCGTCCAATGAAGGACTTCATCTGCGGTCGCAGTCTTGCTGTCGAGCAAGACGGTCATCTTTGCGTGCCGAACCAGATTTATAGCTCGATGGATATGCAAAGAAATGAACCGGTTGAGGCGTTTCATCGACCACGGCGTAAAAAGAGTAAAACGTAGGTGGACAGCGCCATATTCTATGAGCGGCAGGGCGCTGTCCAACTAGAGCATTTTCAAAATCAGTAGGGTGCAACTCGCCTTCCGCGGGAGACGCCCCCGCGTTTACGTGGTGGGAGCTTCACTATCAACCTAGATGCAAAAACATTGGCACCACTCAGTTCGGCCATTCGTTGGACGCCCCCACATTTATGTGGTGGGAGCCTCACTTATTACCGATCATCTGGGATCCCCGTCGGGCGAGAGGTGAGGCTCCCGCCGCATAAATGCGGGGGCTTCTGCTATTTCCTAATGCTTGTTAAAGCTAGGCCGAAGATGAACCTCCCGCCGCGTGAACGCGGGGGTTTCTTGCCAATTCTATAGAGGCAAGCGAGTTGCACCCAAATCAGTATTCAGTTTCTGTCACTCTGAAGGAGCTTGCGACAGAAGAACTCGCGTTCCTTCGGGTAGATCCTTCACCTCGTGTCTCGGTTCAGGATGACACAAGTGCAAATCAACTTTGAATTTGATTTAGTTGGGCCGACGACGATGCTGCATTTGCGGTGGTGTTTTCAGGCTGTGATTTGACAGCGAAGATTACTTGAGCACTTGTTTGGCGAGAAGCACGTACATTTCGGCACCGCGGAGAATCTCTTCTACCGAAATGAATTCATCGGGTCGGTGTGCGCGGCCGAAATCACCAGGACCAACTTCGTTTAGCGTTCGAATTCCCTGTTGATCAAAAAACACGGCATCATTCGCGCCCACCGCCATGGTCAGACTGGGTTCGTTGCCCGTGACGGTTTTCAGAGCTTTGGCAGTCGCCCGCACCAACGGATCTGAAGCAGCGATAATTTGGCCCGGAATGTGTGGCATCAGGAAACGGTAGGCAACATCCAATGGGGCAAGACTTGAAGCAAATTTTTGCAGCTCAGCCTTGAGTGCCTCAAATTCATTCTTTTCAAGTTCTGGCGTGGTCCGGATGTCCAAGCTGATTGCAAGGGACGCCGGAGTCGTGTTAGGGCTTCGCACCTGGAGTTGCCCGTCGAGCACTGAGAGACCTGAGTTAATGGACGTAACATTGATCGAGGGCACCATCAATTCGTCCTTGTATTTTCCAACGAATTCCAGAACAAAGCTCTGCAGGGCCGGCAATATCCGAATGCTGTCATATTCGTCCGCTGGATAAGCGCCGTGGCGCTCTCGTCCTTTGGCTTCGATCAATACAAAAGCGTTCCCCCGATTACCAAGAGATATATGTTGCAGTCTCGTGGGTTCACAAACGACCGCCATCGTAAGTTCGGTAGCTTCTAACGACTCGGCAAACATCTTGCTGCCATAGCCGCTTGTTTCTTCCTCGGTTACAAACGCCCCCACGAGAGTTCCCTGCCATTCGTCCTTGCAAAAATAGCGGAGGTATCGCAATGCTAAGGCAAGTGAAACGATAATCCCTTTTGCATCGGAAGCACCCACTCCGTACACGCGATCACCGTCGATCAATGGATGAAATGGGGTTGTTACCTGCCACTCGTTCGGATCTGGCGCAACCGTATCGAGATGAGTCGTCAATATCAGCCTTGGATTGCCCTGTCCAACACTAACAATGACGTTGGCTGTTTCTGTACGGACCTGTTGTTGACTGACACTAAGCCCAGCTCCACGAAACCAGGCATTCAAGACATTTCCAGCATTGCCTTCTTGTCCAGAAATACTGGGAGTAGCCAACAAATCAACAAGCAGGTCTTTCGCATCCTGTTCCAGCTCGGCGGACCAGGAAAGTGGTGGATGGCTCATATGCGTGAATTCACTGTTTTCGAACACTTGAGGGTAAAAACGATAGCAACGCGAACCGCGATTCTAGAATCATCCTCCTTCGTTCGTCAACAAACGGTGAACAAGAGTTACGATCGTGTTCGCGCTGTCGTCCGCAACGACGTGAGGGAACTTTCACAAAACGCAAACCGGGGTTTCTTCGCTGCGCAACGAGATGCGTATCGTAAAGCGGTCACCCCGTTGGAAGGCCCATTTAGATTGTGTATTCTTTGTCGGTTCAAAACGAAGTTACCTGTCTCCAACGGATTTAATACTCGGCGAATTCATGAATCAGTACTCAAAACTAGTTTCGACGGAAATCGCCAAGGTTCTCAGGGAAACGCCATTTGAGTTAGACTTGTCGGTCGACGATGTCATGCAGCTTCTCGAAGTTCCATCCGATTCTTCTCATGGTGACCACGCATTCCCCTGCTTTACGCTGGCAAAGCAGTTGCGCAAGTCACCTGCAATGATTGCCTCGGACCTGGCCGATCGAGTGCAAGCGCAGCTTACTGAGTCCGATGCTTTTTCGCAGATTAAATCCGTTGGTCCCTATGTGAACTTCCACGTTGATTCTAGCCACCGTGCAAAATCTCTGATTCCGGCGATCGTTTTCGGCGACTTTCTTTCCCGGCGACCGGATAAGGCTTGCCGCGTAATGGTTGAGTATTCCCAACCAAATACTCACAAAGCGTTTCACGTCGGGCATACGCGAAACGTTGCTCTTGGCGACGCGCTGGTTCGCATTTGCGAGTGGGCTGGGTATGACGTGATTGCTGCGAACTACATTGGTGACGTCGGCGCACATATTGCAAAATGCCTGTGGTACTTTCGCACTTTCTATACGGGTGAAATCCCTGACGAGCGTCGGGGCGAATTCCTGGGTGAAATGTACACCAGGGCCGTGGAGCTGCTCGACTTTTCACTGCTTACACGCGCTCCCCATCCCGGTGTTGTGACTGCCCGAGTGCAATCAATTCAGCCGCATCCGAATAAGAAAAACCTGCAAATCGTTAAAGTTGAATCCGGAAATCAGGTGAACCAGGTTGTTTGTGGCGGAACTGGTTTTGCAGTTGGCGACATCGTCCCGTATGCCAATGTTGGGTCGCGGGTAGGAGGTAGAATCGTCAGCGTTGCCGATTTCGAAGGGGTCGAGAGCAACGGGATGGTCTGCAGCGAAAAGGAAGTCAGCCTCGGCGATGACAATCTCAAGATTTTTGTGTTCCCAAATGAAACACTGGTGGGCGAGGAGATAGCCGAAATACTCCGTGTTGACGGAGCACTTCCCCCAACACAATCAGTCATCAAGGAGATTGAGAAACGGGAACGCGGGGTCAGCGAAGTCCTTCATGCCTTGGAGCAGGGTGAACCAGAGATCACGGAACTCTGGAAAAAGACTCGACAATGGTCGCTCGACGAATTTGACGAAATTTACGAATGGCTGAATGCTCGGTTCGATCACATATTCTATGAATCCGACGTGTCCGACTCCGGAAAAAGCGTCGTCAAGGAATTCCTTGAAAAAGGCGTTCTTGTCAAATCTGAAGGGGCGATCGGGGCCGACCTGAGCCAGTTTAAACTTCCGTTCTTCCTGCTGCTCAAGTCGGACGGTACCGGATTGTACTCGACAAAAGATATTGCATTGGCGCAGCTGAAATTCGAAAAGTTCAAGGTCGATAAATCCGTCTACGTCGTTGACTATTCCCAATCGCTTCACTTCCAACAGGTCTTCAAAACGCTGGGCCTGATGGGATTCGAAAAAGCGGATCTTTGTTACCACTTGCCTTACGGACTGGTTGTACTGCCGGAGGGCAAAATGAGTTCTCGTGTTGGCAACATCATTTTGTTCTCGGAGCTTCAGGAACGTCTGGTCGATACAATTCGCACTCAATATCTCTCGAAATATGAAGGCGAGTGGTCGGAGGACGAGATCAATGCTTCGGCAAGGCGGATCGCGATCGGAACCATCAAATATGGAATGCTTAACCACGACAACAACAAAAATATCGTTTTTGAGTTGACGGAGTGGACATCGCGAACCGGGAATACCGGGCCCTATGTGATGTATGCGTATGCACGCATCGCCTCCATCCTTGCTGAGCTTGACGAGATCGACGAAAACGAAATTCAATATGAGTTGCTGACTCACGAAACGGAAAATGATGTGATGCGACGGCTGGCCAACTTTCCAAGCGTCGTCTGCGAAGCTGCAGAATCGTATCAACCCCAATTGGTTTGCGTCTATGTGTACACGCTTGCCAAGGACTTTAACCGAATGTACGAGAATTGTCCGGTTAAACAGGCTGAAACTGAATCATTGCGCGTAGCGCGCGCGGCTTTGATCAAAGCCACCGGAATGGTCATTAAGAAGGCCCTGGAGTTGATCGGCGTCGAAGCGGTTGAACGAATGTAGTCGGCTGGCAATCTCCCACCACTGGATTGTCGTGGCAAGACGAGTCAGCTGGTAACAGTCGCGTCGTCGAGAATGTCAACTGCGGCGAACGATTTGCCTTCAAGCATGGCCAGACTCGCGCCTCCGCCGGTGCTCACGTGGGTCACGTCGTTTTCGAATCCAAGCTGCGCGATTGCGGCCGCACTGTCGCCGCCACCAATGATGCTGATTGAATCTCCATCGGCGATTGCTTGAGCCACCTCTTTTGTGCCTTCGTCGAATGGAGGCATTTCAAATACGCCCATAGGACCGTTCCAAACCACGGTTTTGGCTGCGCGAATGATTTCGCCAAACTTTTTGGCAGTCGCGGGGCCGATGTCGAGCCCCTGAAATTCATCTGGAATTTCTCCGGCCGCGAAGACTTGTTTGTTGCAGTCGGCGCTGAATGCATCGCCGCAATGCGAGTCGACTGGTAAAACCAGTTTGTCACCGCCTTTTCCAAGCAGGCTTTTGGCTAAATCGACCTTGTCCGGTTCCACGAGGCTTCCACCAACTCGTCCGCCGGCGGCCAACGCAAACGTGTAAGCCATCGCGCCGCCAATCAAAATTTGATCGCAAATCGCCAACAAGTTATCAATCACGTTGATTTTGTCGGAAACTTTGGCGCCGCCCAGAATTGCAACAAACGGTCGTTCAGGGTTTGAGATCACATCGCTCAGGTATTTGATTTCTTTTTCAACGAGCGAGCCGACAACTCTTGGCTTTCCGTCCATTGCTATCGGAACACCAACCATGGATGCATCGGTACGATGACAGGTGCCAAATGCGTTGTTGCCAGACGGTCTGAGAGTATTGGCGGCTTGGGGCTTCACTTACAAATCAAACCTCATTTGGCATAAGGTCCGGAAGGATGGTGGTTCGGATGGCAGAGGCGTCGGCTTCTACTTTCGAAACGTTACCGAAATTTTGCTGTTTGGTGTAAGGGGCAAAAACGCACGAACGCTTGCTCCTGGTCGCAAACAAGTCAACCTATTTAGCTCACGAAAACGCGAGCACTCTCGGAAACCTGAAGAGCAGTACAAGATCATCGAAGAATGTAGCCGTGGACCTTATTTAGAGCTGTTTGGTCGTGGCAGGCGCGACGGCTGGACAGTTTGGGGTAATCAGGCGGATGACAATTATGAACCGTCCTGGGATACCTATAAACATAACTCCAGCGTAGCAGCAGAATAGCAAATGGTCGACGACGTTGATGATGACGGTCTGATTTCGACAGGAAAGGTCGCAGATCACCACAACACACTGCTACCGATATTCAGCGCCGAGCTTCGAAACAAGTTCGAAATTTACAGCTATCGTAATGCTGCAGCAATTCTTGCTGGAAGCTTTCCTGACCAGTTTTCGCATATCCTTCGCGTCATGGACGAGTTTTCCATTTCCAAGACGATGATACGAACCCCTGGCGGGAGCAAAGGACCAATTGCGTCCTACGTCGACACTCTCTTTCCCAAGGACTGGGTTGAAACTCGCATTTCGGCTGATCTTGTCGTGAAACTATTGGATGCAAAAAAGAAGGACACACTGCTCGATCAATACACCAGAGAAGGTTATCTCGACGGTCATCGTATTGATTTTGTCCATGGCCGCGTCGCGCTCGACCTCGAGTGGAACAGCAAAGATCAAACTTATGATCGCGACCTTTATGCGTTCTCAGC
>CAMYNE010000057.1:2536-11087 GCA_947259675.1 uncultured Pirellulaceae bacterium | reverse complement strand
GGATGCGTGCCCAGCATTCCCAAATAAGCAGCTTCTCCGGCCAACACCAACGGCATCGCAATATCAGGCCTGCCACTAAGCAATGCAAACCCCATCCCGCCAGCAAACACCAGCAAGTTCCACGGGTACATAAAAGCAGTTTTGATGTAGTTCAGCACAATCGCAAATCTATCTGGGTTAGGCTTCCTCGGCCGCAATCAAGTCACGAATATAGTATACCGTGTCTTGAAATCGTTGTTCACGTTGCATTTCGGCTGCCGGCCGATCGGGCGATTCCACTTCGATCTCACGGGCCAAAGTACCGGGGGAACTGCTCAGCACAAAGACCCGATCGCCCAGGTAGACCGCTTCCTCGATCGAGTGCGTCACGAAAAAGACGCTGGCCTGAACTTTCCGCCACAAGTCAACCAACAAGTCCTGCATATTCAATCGAGTTTGCGGATCCAACGCACCGAATGGTTCATCCATCAAGATCACTCGCGGCCTGAGGATCAAACTACGGGCAATCGCAACTCGCTGACGCATTCCACCGGACAATTCATGCGGGTATTTGTTTTGGTCCCCTTTGACGTCCAAACCAACTTGTTCAATCCAATGTCGCCCCATTTCATCGCGAATTTTTCGCGGAACTCCATGGCATTCCAGCCCGAATGTAATGTTATCCAACACAGTTCGATGATCGAAACTCGTATAATCCTGAAATACCATCCCGCGATCGGCACCGGGACCGAATACGGATTTCCCCAAAAACGCAACCACTCCCGATGTTGGCGGATGTTGAGGTTCCAAACCCGCGATCAATTTGAGAATCGTACTTTTGCCGCATCCACTGGGACCGAGAACGCCAACGAATTCGCCGACCCCTGGTTTGTCGCTGACCACAAACGAGACTTCCTTGATCGCCGTAAACGCGTTCGGTTTACCCGCGTTGTAAGTCTTCGTGACGTTCTTGAATTCGACGACTGGGGGCGAAGACGTTTTCCGGGGGACTTCGGAGTCCTTTCCGGGTCGGGACACGATCTTGCCAACGCCGATCTGTGCGTTTGAGGATTCGAAGTCCGGACGTTTCGAGGTCTTTTGATCGGGATTCGTCGTCTTCGGTTTGGGTTTTGAATCGCTCACGGGCGCCACTCCGCTTCTCCGTCTTTTTTCGTTTGACGATTTGGTGTGTCCTGCGCCTCTTGATTAATCACCGATTCGGAAGCCGCATTGCTGCTGGCGGCGGCTACTACGAGTTGGTCAAACGGAGGCTTGGGCCGAAACATCAGTCCCTTCAAATCGCCCCAGCGATGAATCAACCAACGCATGATTTTCAATAGGCGTCCGTGGCCGCCGTACTTGTAAGGAAACAACCCGCGTTGAATCCAGTACAGAAACCGGTCGATCATGAAGGCAACGATCGGAATGATCAAAATGATCAAGTAGATGTGGGCACGCGGTCCAATTCGCTGCGACGTCAGGATCAGGTTTCCCAGGCCGCCGGTTTCATTTCCCAGTTTGATTGTTTCGGCCAGCATGATGTACCCAAACGCCAATCCAAACAGCAGTCGCATTGAATCAAACACGGAGGGCAATGCCAGAGGAACGAGGACCTTGATGATCAGCTGCCATCGGCTTGCTCCGACCGTATACGCCGTATCGATATACTGTTGTCCAATATTCGCGACCGCGCTTGCGGTATCGGAAATCACGAACGCGACACACGCCAGGAAGATGAACATGAACTTTTGAGGATCACCGATTCCGAAAAAGAAAAATGTCAGCGGCACCAATGCAGCGATCGGGATATTGCGTCCAAATAAAATCAACGGCGTCATAAAAGCTTTGACGGGAGGAAAACATCCTGCCAAAACGCCGATTGGGATCCCGACCAACGCTGCCAATCCAAATCCCGTCGCTACGCGTTTAAGCGTGGTCAGTGTGTTGCGCGTCAGTTTACGTTCAAACCAAAGCTCGCCGAACGTCTCAAATGTTTCGCTCGGACTGGGAAGCGCCTGCGGGCTGACAATCCGCGATTCGGCCTCCTCGCCCAGCGTAACGAACCACCAGAGCCCGCTAACCATCAAAACGCACATTGCACCAAGCACGATCGAACTGAGTATGCTGATCTTTCCTCGAATCGGAAACCATTTCTTCTTGCCGTGATCAGCGCTGTCAGAAAGTTCTTTTGGTTGTTCCGATTGAGTCATGGTCTAATGAGAAAAACTGGTAGAGAAACGTCGAACCAATGGCGACTTTATTCGATCACTTCGGCTGGATAGATTTTCACTTCGACGCGTCGATTTTGCGAATGATTCATTGGTTCAAGCTGATCCGCAGGACGATCCCATCCGTCGCCGTCGATATTGAACTGATTCGGATCCAGTTCGTATTTCTTCGCCAACGCCTCTTTCACCGCTTGGGCTCGGTTCATCGAAAGTTCTTTCACCAAGTCAACCGGAGCCTTGCCTTTCATGGAACTGTCGGTGTGGCCTTCGATCACAATCCGGGCGGTTCCGAATTGGCCCGCGAGTTTGGCAATCTCTTCGAGCACGAAATCCACTTTGGGATCGTACAGCGTTTCGACATCTTTGTCGTTCTGTCGTTTGGTGACTTTCTTGTAAAGTTCACTGCTGTTGGGGAAAAAGTGAATGACAACCGTGTTCGTCAGAATCTCTTCGGCACCACGAACTGCACTGGTTGTGGTGGCCATGAACGGAACGGAATACTCATCCGTCTGGCTGGAATACTTTTCTTCCTTACCGAGTTTTTCGATGATTGAAAAATCCATCACTTTGTCAAACTTGACTTTTTGATTTGCGACCTTGTTGATTCGTTTATAGATATAGTACGCTTGGTTCCAAACCCGCTCGAAATTCGCGGGGTTGTTTTTGTTCATCAAGAACTGGTAGTTCTCGGCCCAATTCGTGCTGTGGGCATCGGCCAACATTTCATACGCTTCGCTGGCTGGCAGACCATACCCGTCGGCCATCAACTCGGCGACCTTTTTCTTTCCTTCGTCGGTGTTGAGTTCGGTCATGGAATCAAAAATCCCGCGAACCAGTCCCTCACAGATTTCAGGATGATCATTGGCAAAATCGGCACGGGCAAACCAGACATCAGCGATCAACTTGTTGGCGGTCCCGGTTGAAACGATCATTTTGTTTCCCGGCACGTCCGAAAGGTTGTAGATATCGGGAGCCCAGGAAACGACCGCGTCGATGTCTTTCTGAGAGTTGAAAGCCGCAGCCGCTTGAAATGCGTCACCCGTGTAAACGAATTCGACTTCCGAAGGCTGGACGCCGCCATAGACAAGCATGTTGAGAACGAAGTATTGGGAAGGCGAGTTTTCTGCCAACACAATTTTCTTACCTCGCAAATCGCCAATCGTCTTGATTCCACCACGGGCCACAATCCCGTCACCGCCATTGGACCAGTCGACTTGCTGGAAAATTCTTGGCATCACGCGACTATCAATCGGATCGCCATTGCGTTTGACGAAGCCTTCCATCAACAGCGGCATCATGTCCAGCGTCGCCCAGCCGATGTGAACTTCGCCACTGGTGTAAGCATCTCGCATCGCGACCGGATCGTCGATCAGAACAAGCTCAACCTTGAATTCTTCGCCAGAGGGAGTCTTCCAGATCTTCTCAGCATTGAATCCGCCGTTGGCCTGGATAATCGGTGCCCATCCGGCCCACACATTGAGGGCAAATCGAACGGTGTTGTCTTCCATTTCTTTGTAGGCAGCCGTGCCTTTGACTGCCGGTAGTCGCTCGCTCGGTTTAAACTCATACTCTTTGACGGTTGTGACCCCGACCTCATCGGGTGCTTCGGCGCCACCTAAATCATCGAGAACCAAATCGTTGTCGCCGGCTTTAGCGGCCGGATTTTCATCGCCGCCAGGAGCAATTACGTCTCGAGCTTGGTAGAGCGCGAATGCTACGAGTCCGAGTACCACAACGCAAACTGCCGCATAAAAAACAGGTGTTGGTTTTCCCGCCATCGATTTGTCCCCCAATTATTTCGCTGATGTTTCGATTTGTTCTGATTCGGAATTGAATTCAGGCGTTAGCCCTTGAACTGCGTGACGGGTCTGGCCTGCTGGAACATGTTTAGCATTTGCAGCACATTGTAGGCCGACAACTCGCAAAGCAGTTCCGTGATTTCGGCGTGTTGTTCGTCATCCAGTTTCGGTTCAACCTTTTTCATCAAGTCAACCAGTTTCGCCTCCTGGTCGGCGACCTCTTGATCCACGATTTTACCATCGGCCATCGCATCGATGAAAGAACCGGTTTGTTTTGCATAGTCGTCGATCTGCGTAGATTCGCCCTTGTCGTCCAGCCAACTTTTTCGCGCCATGGTTGATCCCCTGATTGGTTTAGTTTTTGTATAGTGTGTATAGGCTTCGGTTAGTTCATCAGCGGCCCAACAACTCTTGCGTCATCGCCACTTTTCGTTGCAACTCGGCTCGACCGTTGGGTCGTGCCAACTCGTCGCGCCAATGCTGAGTTAAAAATCGTCGGTCGGTGCATTCGAGAACTGCAACCATTTCCTGCAACTCTTTTTCCATTCCCTGGGCGGAAGGAATAAAGCTCTCGAGCGCCAAATCCAGATCTTTCCGATCAAGCAATTTCCGGTTATCGGCCATCATTTCGCGTTTCGCGTTGAGCACAACACTTTCGATGTCGGCGCCACTGAGTTCGCGTTCAGGTGACACTTCCGGGATCGCATCTGCACCAAGATCGACATTATTTTTCTTGGCCATGACTTCGAACATCTTCCGAATTTCGTCCGTTTCGGTTGGGTAGAAAAGCGGGATATGCACTTCCGCTCGCCCTTGTCGTTTCAAGTCGATTGGCAATAGTTCGGGGCGGCTTGTCAACAACATCCAAATGATCTTACCGCGAAAGCGAGTGTTGCCCATCTGACTGGCGATCATTGAAAACACGCGACTGCTGGTTCCCGAATCACCGCCCGATTCGCGGTTGCCAAGAGCCGCGTCTGCCTCGTCGATGATCACCATCACAGGACCGAGCGAGCGGAGAACGTTCAAGACTTTTTCCAAATTGCCTTCCGTTTCGCCCACGTATTTGGAACGGAAGTTACGCAGCACGAGACACGGGATTCCGATCGAACCCGCGTAGCACTCGGAAATGAAAGTTTTTCCAGTTCCGACTGGTCCGCAAATCAAATAGCCCATCGGCGCCGCGTCCAGCTGGCCTTCGACGATCCATCTCGCATCCATATTCAATCGAGCTTTGGCCGCCGTATGTCCAACAACCATATCGAGTGTATGGTCTGGCTCCAGGAAGGTAACCAAACCTTGACATTGGCGTTCGATCAGGCCTTTCTTCAGTGCGCGAAAAGCATTGATGTCAACCGATTTGCCCGTTAGCTTGCTCCGCGACATCGCAACGTTGAGGTTGACGAGATTGAGACCGTTTGAAATCTGGGTCACCGCCTCAATCGACATCTCACGGCCAATCGAATCCTCTTCCGGAGCGACGCCGTCTGATTCATCATCAGGTGCGTCGTCTGAGTCGTTTGAATCCAAATCAAAATTGGTTTCGAGAAACACCCGGCGGACGTTGGCATCTGGCAGTGGAATTTCGATTGTCGCCACATGCGGGTCTTGCACCAGCCGCTTATTGACTTCGGTGAGCGTCTCGGCGATCAAACAGAATGACATGTTGACGCGTTTGATGTATGGGTTTTGAGCCCAAGACAAAAAACGAACGAGGTGAGAAGCCTGGGTGCGCGCGATCGTCGACTGGTTTCCGGCCGGGACCAGAAACTGAGCGTAGGGAAACAAAAACGCCATTCGTTTACGCTCAGCCGGATCTTCTTCGAGCAGATTTCGCTGAATCATCTGCTGGTAATTGGTCAACACGTCGTCGGGCGTTCGCGTCCAGGTCGTGGGACTGCCAATGTTTGCCGACAAGGTTTTCATCATCGCGCGGAGTCGCTGGGGGTCGGGTCCGGCTTGCGCTTGTATCCCACGGCCCATATCGTACGACGCGACCACATCCCAGGTTCCAAAAACTTGTTCGGCCAGAAAATCGGTCAACCCGCAAAACCGATCAAGGGTCTCATCGCCTTCTTCGACGCGACAGTGAATCAGGTCGTTAACGTTGCCGTGAATCACAAACAGGCAGGTGTTGGCGGCGAAATACAGATTCGCCATCTCCCGCGCCCAGCCGGGGTACCAGTCCGGCACGCTAACCGAGCGGATCGTCTCGGGGGACTCCGCCAAGGCGGCAGAATTCTCTGAATCGGAAGGACTCATGTTCGCATATTCCAAGACCGTCAATCGTTAATGCCAAAGAAAACTACCAACGGTTCAATTGGTCTCAGTCGATTTGCTGGCAGGTCCTAGTTCTTTGACATCGTCTTCGAGTTGGGCGGTCTGAGGTGTGACCAATCCCATTTCAACTTCAAACCCTCGGAGCGCATCTTCCGCTTGTGCCTTTTCCATATGCTCTTCGCGTTCAATGTCGACCATGCCTTCTTCGCTCAAGTCCGCGGCGACCCGGGCCTTGCCACGATTCAGCGAGATCCTTTCTTGAATCACTTGTTCGATTTGACCAAAATCAGTCGTCACATCAAAATTGAAATCTTTGGCCAGTTCAGCCATTTCTGCTTCTGCACGGCTCATTTTCAATTCAGCATCGTAGCCCTGGATCTTTTCACGAATACTACTAAGCTTGCCCATCGCGCTTTTTATCTTGCGAATGTTGTTGCCGTAGGATTTTTCGTGCATTGCCAGTTGTGCTTCATTCTCAGCCAACTCTGCCTTGGCCTTGTTCAGTTCAATCGCAAACTTGCCGGCCGTCTCCCGGTCTCCGGCGGACAAATATGACTTAACTTTCAATTCGAGCTGTTCGATGTGGCGTTTTTCGTTGGCAACCTGACGCGACACGCGTTCGACCAGACCACGATATTGTTCCAACCCTTCTCGACCGCCCTTCATTTCTTCGACGGCTTTGTCGTATTCGTATTGCATCTGTGCAATCGGGTCTGCCGTCCAGAAGAAGTTAGCGAGCTTGTTAACCTGGGCGGCGATCGTACGCCAAAACTTACCAAAAATCATCTCGGATTACCCCACCGAAAAAACGTTAAATCGATAGACGCTGCTCAAGCTCACAAATGCCAAACGGTGAAAATCGCCATCCAGCGTCTGGAATTCGTTCATCAACTCGCCGACTTGTTCGCGTCGAACCGGAAAGAGATGCATCCTTCCGATTTCAACGATGGCAAACGAATACTCGCTTGCCGTGCGGCTCTATTCTACCGTTGTTTGACAAATTGCAACACAGCCAGCCGGGATCAAGCGGCGGACAGCGCCAAGTTGTACGTTTTGCACGAGAATTTGTTACTGTTAATGCAACCTCTCCCGAAACTGGGAAAGGTCGCCCCGAAGTGGCGGGTGAGGGTCGTTTGCTCTGACTTTTCACCACTTGGCAATCCAGTCAGCAGGCTGGCTACGAAAATCCGGTGGCGATTACACTTTCCAGGGATCGCGCATATTGGGAATCAACAACTCTCCCGCAGCGACATCGTCGATAAGTTCTTCTCGCAAAGGATCCCACTTGATCGTTCGACCGACCCGCATCGCGATGTTATTCAAATGGCAAATCGTCGCCGTGCGGTGGCCAATCTCGGCCGTTGCCATCGGCGATTTGCGGCTCATCACGCAATCGATGAAGTTTTGATGATGACCGGGACTTCTCCCCAGACGAATTTGAAATTCCGTGGGAATCGGATCGTCAACACCAATTGGCTTTCCGTCTCGAACGCTTTGAGGCAACCACTCGGGGTTTGACGCGGTCAACGCGCCACCGTGAATCGCCACAAACAACCAACCCTCGGCGCCTTCG
This sequence comes from uncultured Pirellulaceae bacterium, assembly GCA_947259675.1. Lineage (GTDB taxonomy): Bacteria > Planctomycetota > Planctomycetia > Pirellulales > Pirellulaceae > Mariniblastus. The sequence continues at coordinate 3,228 of CAMYNE010000057.1, read as the reverse complement.
AATTTCAATCCGCGTGGACCTTTGGTCGAGCCAACCAGTTTGACACCGTTGGCGTAAGTATTCGTAAACTCATAATCCCAAAACGCATCGTAGGGGCTGTCTTCGACCTGCAATCCAGTCGCTTGAAATTCAACCGGACCGTAATCGTCCTCTCCCAAACCCAGTTGAGCGATGTCGATGATGTGAGCCCCGCGATCGGTCATTTCTCCACCGCCGTAGCTCAAGACAAAACGCCACCAAAAGTGACAATACTCTTGCCGGAATTCAGTCGGACCCGTGGGGCCTTGCCACATGTCCCAATTCAGATGTTCGGGCACCGGCTGCGAATTGGGATTGGACTTCGTGTTTCTCGCTTTGAGATGATGCTCCTGTTCGCAGGGCATTTGGATTCGCACCGTCTGAATTTTTCCCAGTCGTCCGTTACGAACCAATTCGGCAGCGAATCGGCAATTGTTGTTGGACCGTTCGTGGCTTCCGCACTGCAAGATGCGGCCAGTTTGACGTGTGGCGTCACGAATGGCTTTGCTTTCACCAAACGAGTTGGCCAAAGGCTTCTCGCAATACACGTCTTTGCCATTTCGCAGCGCCCTTACCGACGCTACCGCATGCCAATGATCAGGGGTTGAAACGTGGAACGCATCGATATCCGGCCGAGCGATTAACTCGCGAAAATCTTGGCTGCCGGTGCAGTC